>JAHEME010000365.1 GCA_024643825.1 Chloroflexota bacterium
TCAGTCCTGTCCTTTTGCTACTCGGCCCGAGAATACTCCCTCAATAATTGATCAACAAGTACCCAGAAGTGTCAGCGCAGAAGGGAAGGCGAAGCGGTTTGTGTTGCGGAGGAAGGGTTAATGAAACGGCCCTCCTTTCAATTTTATCCGGGCGATTGGCTACATGACACGGCTTTACGAGTGTGCTCGGTAGGTGCTCGTGGATTATGGATTGATATGCTGTCCTACATGCACCAAGGGTCACCTTATGGCCACCTAAAGGTTAACGGGAAGGTTATCCTTCCATATAACCTTGCTCGCATGGTTGGGGCAACCTTACCTGAAGTGGAAGGTTGGCTTCAGGAGTTACAAGAGGCTGGTGTTTATTCGGTGCTCGAAAATAGCTGCATATATAGTCGCAGAATGATTCGAGATGAAGATGTCCGGCAAAAGCGTGTAAGTGGCGGAAAACTCGGGGGAAATCCAAAATTAATGGGTGAAAGGTTATCCTCTAAGGTTAACCATCAAGGCAACCATAGTAACGTAAAAAAGGATAAACAAAAAACAACCCCTTCTTCTTCATCTTCATCTTCATCTTCATCTTCTTTAAGAGCATGTACCACCCCCGCCAGTTTTGAGCGAGCATGGGCGAATTACCCGAAAAGAAATGGTGGTAACTCCAAGGCTGACGCATTAAAGGCTTGGAGCGCACGGATTAGCGCAGGGGTTTCGGAGGAAGACATAGAACGAGGGGTACAGCGATATCACGATTACTGTCGTGCCACAGGTGACTGGGGAACCAAGTTTGTGAAGCAGGCCAGCACCTTTTTTGGCCCTGGTCTGCATTTTCAAGAAGCATGGGAAATATCAAAAGACCAACCGAACAGGAGTGACAGGAATGGACAACTTCAGAAACCCGTCGACATTATGGCCAAACTCTACAGCGACATTGCAGAAGCGGACGGTTATCAACCAACAGATCACAACTACATTGACGGCGAGATTATTCACAATGATGAATAACGCCTACAGCCACTTGTGGACATCACGATTCAGAACGGATCAGATGATGCAAGCAGCGTTAATCGAATGGGCAAGAATGCTGGAGCCATACGGCGAAGAAAAGTTACAGCAAGCCTGGGACGCTTGCCTGAAGACTTACTCTATGCCGCCCAGCTTGCCGCAGTTTTTGGAATTATTGAAACCAACCAAGGCTATGCACACGCCGTTCACGAAAGCCTTACTTAGGCCCCCAGCAGATAAAGAGAAAACTAGGTCTGCACGGGAGTTACTCAAGCAAGCTGCACGAGGGAAAGATCATGGGAATGCAAAACAACACGATACGTCACTATCGAGATCCGGGGAAGATGGCACATCCGGGGCAGGTGCGGCACAGCCTGAAAATAATCAGGCCGCTGGAGACAAAAACCAGTAACGGTGAATACCAGGTTTTATGTTTGTGTCTGGCCTGTGGAAACGAAAAGGCAATATCTCGACCGCTATGGCTGAGAAACGAAGCAAAGACTTGTGGGTGCAGGAAGGGTTTTCAGTCTCCGAAAAACAAGGTGATGCCGTTTAAGCCAAAGCCGCGCAGCACCCCATACAAGGTCGAGTCTATCGTCGAGCAGGAAGGGTACCTGGAGTACACCATCGTCGGGCCGTATGCACCCGTTATCGGTCGATGGTATAAAGGCCGGGAGTCGTTGGAGTCTCATTTAGCGAAAACCGTAGATAAAGCAAATGCCCGCATGTACTGATTGTCGTTTCAATCGGGCAGGGAAATGCAGGAACCCACGGAGTGGATCAGGGATGGGCGTCTATCCAGGTGCCACGGCATGTGTAGGATTTTGGCATAGAGTGCCATGTATGCCGTGGAACCAGATAGCGGCCCATTACATCCGGCACCGAGATTGGGAGTATGTCCGTCACAAGTGCGCGCATTACGATAATCCAGAACACTGCCTTATGCGAGTGGATCTGGAGATAGACCTTTTGGAGAGAAAAGTTAATGGAGCAGGATAAGCACCAGTCCCAAGTGCTGCAAAAAATTTTGGATTTGGGGCCGTATATGTCACTGGTGACAGAGGCGCAGCTTGCTGATTACGGCGAGTCCGCAGCGGGAGGACCGTTCGCAAAGCTGCGACTGTCTGACCCTGGCGAGCTGGATGTGTTTCGCGGCAAGGGTCGAGCCAGCAAGACCAAGCAGGGAACCAGGTACTACCTGATGCTTTTGGAGATCCAGGACGATGACACTATTCGGCCCGCAGACGGTCCAACAGAAAAGCCGCAAAACGATCAAACGCCCGAAGCGGAAGAACCGAAAAAAACCAGCCTAGCGTTTATTCTCCACAAGGATAACTGGTTTTACAGTCGGCGGGTGTGGCGAGCGCTCCATGACTCTAAAATCTACACCCAGGAGATGCACAAGCGGTGGGTGCTGTCGCTGCCGTGCATCTACGATCCGGAGTTTTGGGAGTTGAAGCTGTTCACGGTGTCAGCCATGTTCAACCGGTCAATACTGCTGGAGCATTCTCCCTGGCTTCCTCAGATCGCCCCCGGGAATCAGATCGTGGCGCACCATACTCGCGGAAAAGAAAACGCAGGGATGGGCGAGAAGCCCTGGGACTATGAGATCGTGCCCATCGACTCCTTGCGGCACACCGCGCTGCATAACCACATTACGACCGGACTGATGGAGTTCACGCACATGATCGCCTGGGGGTTGATGGCCTACAGGGTCAAGGTGGTCATGAAGGACCACCTAAAACTGGATTCGCTGAAATGGCTGACCCAGGAGATGTTCGACGAATTTAAGAATCGGATAGGGCTGGATGAACATCAATGACCTGCCAAAACGATACCAAGAGCAAGCCCGCGCCAAATTACAGGGTCGTCCTGCCGTTCCCACTACCAAGCCTGAATCGGGTGCTGGCAATGCGTCGGCGGGAGCTGATGCGGCTAAAGAGGGTCACCCACGAGTTGACATCCATGTGCATTGTCGCCGCCGGCGATTGCTCGACTCAGACAATACAGTGGCGAAATGGGTCATCGATGCAATTGTTGCTGCGGGAGTATTACCAACTGATTCGCCCGAAAAAGTCAGATTTACCCGGCACAGCCAGGAGGTCGCCGAAAACGAGGAAACAATCATCACCATCATCGAGGCGGAATCATGTCCAGAGCACGAGTAGCTGAACTGGTAGGTCGGCTTAACCCGAAATTGCAGGGGTACGACATCCCAACACCAGGCGGGACCAGCGGCAAAATGATAACCTGGGAGGATATCAGTTACGGCATTGCCGGCATAAAAAGCGAAATTGCCAGGGTGATGGTGCTGCACAAGTATGCGGGCGAATATAGCCTACAAAACCAAGTGTATAAGGCGTTTCTGGGGAAGGTGATTGCGCTATCACACCAACACCATTGGCTGCACGAGCGGTTTTTGATTGGGAAGGCGTCGAAACGCCGGTATAGGCACATGCAGATGCTTGAGCGATTAGCCAAACTGGCATACAACGAGTATATGTCGGCTGAGCAGTGCGTGACATGCAACGGCCAGCATTCCGTGCTGATCCGGGATGATGATGGGTTGGCCCATATTGTTAATTGCCCCACCTGTAGCGGCACCGGCCTAGCCGCCTGGGGAGTACGTCAGCGAGCCGCAGGATCAGGTTTCCACTTGCGCACATGGCGTCGCGGCTGGGACAAACGGTATCGGTCGTTGTGGATCTGGGTGCTGGATATTGAGCGCAGGGGACTGTGGCAACTGCGGGATCGGATGTTTGGTACGCCGGAGATGTCGGCGCCGCAGCCAGCAGAACCCAAGATCCTGCCAGCCTCGAAGCGGCAATCGGTGCGTGAGAATAAGACGATACAACTCCGGATGCGCGAGCCAGGATCCGTTAACCAGCGCAAGCCGAAGTTGAGTATTAGTAAAAATCACTCCACGTGAAACAAAATTTATCCGACCGTCCTAACCGAGTTTGCGGCACCGGTAGCTGCGGTCACTAGGGCGTGATGCACTCGACGGCTGGTATCATCGCTATCTGTCTCGATCCACGCGCCGAACGCATGTACCATGGCCGCGAATGATCTGCCGTCCAGTATATCACCCGATTTACCTCTGAGGATGACGCCGAGGCCATAGCTGCTCGACGGATGATCTGTCGTCCATCGTAGTGTCTCGGGGG
>JAHEME010000366.1 GCA_024643825.1 Chloroflexota bacterium
CCAGCGGCGGTTTGGCTCGCAGGAAGCGCACAAATTCGATCAAGCCCATCCCCAGCACGACCAGCGCCGGGATGCCATAAGCGATCAGCCATGCGCCGATGCCCAGCCTCTCCGTCAGGTAGAGCAGCGGCTCACCGAGCGCGAACATCACGCCGATCACGACCAGCCGCCGGAAGTCCAGAAACGCCGCCGCCAGCCAGAAACCGACCAGCATCCCCAGCGAGATCAGGGACGGAACGAGCAGGCGCGAAGCCAGCCACGCAGGGCGCGGTTCGCGGATCACCAGCACGGCTGCGAACAACGCTCCCGTGAGCAGCACGGCGATCAGCGTCAGCCCCAGGGTGCGCATCTTCCGCGCCTGCCCGATTGGGCCGTACTTCACCCGGCCCGTACGCGGGATCGTGATCCACTTCTTGCCCGCCCACAGCAGAAGGCCGCCCAGCAGCATGATCGACGTATAGATCGGAATGCGTACGCCATCTGCCACGTTGCTTTCCGACAGAAGCTGGCTCACTGCGCTGGCAACCAGCAGCATGCTCAGGTAAATATCCCACAGCCCATCGGCAAACGCCGACTGCCATGTCTTTCGTTCCACTTCCTTCAGGTTCAATTCCCGCACTTGTGACATGATTCTTCTCCTTCTATGCCACTTCACACCATCAAGTACTTTGTATTGCAAAGTACTTTGTATAGATTATAGGGCAGATTCGTGTCCTGGTCAAGCGTTTCGTGACGATCTCGTAACGGTAACGCCTTACACTGATGTCATATTCAAATGCCAAAGGGGTAAGCGATATGTATCAGTGGCTTGTTTTTCTTCATATATTGGGTGTGCTGGGGTTTATGATGGGGCATGGGACTTCCGTTGTGATGTCCTTCGCCATCGGCAAAGAGCGCGACCGCCAGCGCATCGCCGCCATGCTCGATCTCTCCGGTAGTTCGATGACCCTGATGTTCATCTCGTTTCTGGTTCTGCTGCTGGTCGGGATCATCACGGGCTTTATGGGCCACTGGTGGAAGTTTGGCTGGATCTGGACTGCGCTCGCTCTGCTGATTGTGATCTCGGTGTTGATGGGCACGCGGGGGTCGAACTATTACAACGCACTGCGCAAGGCCGTCGGCACAGCCTCCCGCGAGGGGCCAGCGGGCGAACCCGCCAGCCCGGAGGAGATCGAGAAGGTGTTGGCATCCGCGCCGGGCCGCGCGATGGAGATGGCCGTGATGGGCTTTGGCGGCATCGCCATCATCGCCTGGCTGATGATGTTCAAGCCCTTCTGATCTGCGGCGCACGCGGAGGAGGTATCCATGAGCACAAATCACGATCTCCTTGCCGGGATGCTCGCCGGAGTCGCCGGGCTGCTCGCCTTCTTAGTCATCCACCACTTCTGGATCAAGCCGATCTGGTTCATCCTCCCACCGGGGCTAATGATCGCTCTGCTGGGAGGGCTGGCGGTTGGCTGGTCGTACCGTGAGATTCAATCCGGGCTGCCGCCCCGACCCTGGACTGCGCTGGCGATGCTCGCCCTGATCGCCGCCATCCTCGCGCCGGGGATCGTGCTGGCCCAGTTCCACAGGCCCACCATTGATCTGGTCTCGTTCACGATCCCCAAAGAGAACGCCGGGCGCGCTGCGACGCAGTTCTTCACCGAACTCGCCCTCACAGCCGTGATCCTCGGCGGGATCGCTGGTTGGCTGCTGGGGCATACACGGCAGGCGGCCTTCGCCACCGCCCTGGCCGGGTTCGTCTACGCATTGGGGCCGGGTCACAACATCCCCTTCCTGGGGCAAACTCCGGCTACCGGGAAGGGCTTGATTCTACTGCTGGCGATCACACTGGTCGCGGCGGTCGTGCTGGTCGAAGCCAGCGCGCTGCTGGCAAAGAGGTAGCCTGTGAACACCACAACGATCCCTGCGAGGAACGTAGACCCGACCCGCATCACGTACACTCTCATACGCGCCCTCTGGGTGCTGGTCGCGCTGACGACGCTGACCCTGACCATCCTTTCCATCCCTGCACAGATGTCGCTTGTAGGCCGGATTACCGATGTGGAAGGATCATCACTTGGCTGGATGGGCGTATCCAGAGAGGTGCTTTTCTCTATCGAAAAGCCAATTGACCTTGCCTACATGATCGCCACGCTGGTGACGGTCATTAGCTGCCATGCGCTGGCGCTGCTGCTCTTCGTCCGCCAATCCCGCGAGCGCATGGCGCTGCTGACTTCGTTCTTTCTGCTCCTGTACGGCGCGATCATGGCAGGCCCGCTGGAAATTCTGGTGATGGTGTATCGACCGGAGCTTACCGGATGGATTTTTCGGATCGAAGGCGCGCTGTGGCTGCTTGGATGCGTTTCCCTTTTGCTTGTGTTCCCGGATGGAAAGTTCGTGCCCTCATGGACGCGTTGGGTAGCGATGGCACTTGTTCCCCTCACGCTGCCTGTGCTGTTCGCCCGATCCTTCGATCCTCTCGCTATCGACTTGTCCAATCCAGTTGCCGCATTTCCTTTCATTAGCTGGTTTCTTGTGCCGTCAACCGTCGCCGTCTTCGCCGTGATTCACCGCTATCGCCGACAGGCAACCGCCCGCCAGCGGCTGCAGATACGCTGGGCGGCATCGGGCTTCATCGGCTGGATGCTGGCTGGCTCGCTGATTCCCGGAGTGCTGTACTTCACCCTCTCTACAGTAGATAATGGACAAACCAGGGTTCCGGCGTTGTTGCTTCTAGCGATCGCACTGGGGCGGCTGGTCTGGCCCGTTGGTCTGGCGCTGCCGCCTATCGCATTGAGCATCGCCGTGCTGCGCTACCGTCTCTACGACATCGACCTGATCATCCGGCGCACGTTCGTGTTCACCGTCGTGTCCGGGCTGCTGGGTCTTGTCTATGTGGGGAGCATCGTCCTCTTCCAGGGTCTCTTTCGGAGCCTCATCGGTCAGCAGTCGCCGCTGGCGATTGTCACCTCCACGCTGCTGATCGTGGTGCTGTTCGCCCCGCTGCGCCGCCGGGTGCAGAACTTCATTGACCGCCGCTTCTACCGCCAGAAGTACGACGCGCAGCACACACTCGATACGTTCAGCGAGACCATCCGCGACGAGGTTGATCCCGACCACCTTACTGCCGAGTTGCTCAACGCCGTCGAAACCACCCTCCAACCAGAGCATGTCAACCTGTGGCTACGAGACCCTCGCAGGTAAGACCCATTCAAAGGACTTGTGTTGGCCCTGCACTTTGATTCGTGGTAGGGTAGTCCTCTCGCAAGAATCTCCCTATGCCCGGAGACTATGGATGCTCCGCAACGTCAGCCTCACCGAATGCCTGATCTGTACAGCGGTCTCGATCCCCTTTGTGGTGGGTCTGCTGATGGGTCTGCGCCTCCGCCGGAATGCACCATCCGATCCGAAGAAGTGATCGCGGCAGAGAATGCAGAAGCGGGGCCACCACCACACTGGCCCCGCTTTTTGATCTATGATAGCCTTTTATTCTGGGATAGATTAACCAAATCTGTGTGACAAGGTCAACAATGGAACTAAACACTGAATACAATCAAAGCTGGGCACTGCTAATTGGAATCAACGAATATAGTTCCTTACCTTCGTTGGAAGGCGCAGTTCACGACACCTTATCTGTTGCAAGTGTATTGGAGCAACGATTTGCATTTGAGAAACAGCGCTCTTTTGTCCTGCTCGATGCGAAAGCCACATCTCGCTCAGTAACTGACCATCTTGAACAACTGGCGCAACAAACAAATCCTGACGACAGAGTGCTAATTTATTTCGCCGGGCATGGTGTTACTCGGAAAACTCCCTCTGGACAGAACATTGGCTACGTAGCTACCGTTGATACCATCGCCGAACGCTGGAACACATATCTCAAATATGCTGACATTACACAATATGCTGATTTGATGCGCGCAAAACATATCCTGTTCGTCTTTGACTCATGCTTCAGTGGACTAGCTTTGAATCGTAGCTCAAATACAGCTATGTCGGAAACAAACGTCGCAAAATGGCTTAAGGATAGCCTGACACGCAAAGCAAGACAGGTATTAACGTCAGGACTAAATGATGAGGTGGTGCCTGATTATGTTTATGACGGACACTCGCTGTTCACCTACTATCTACTAAGAGCCTTGACGGGAGAAGCAGCCGGAAGCGAAGGCGAGATCCTAGCT
>JAHEME010000012.1:0-10837 GCA_024643825.1 Chloroflexota bacterium
ATGAAGTCAGATAGGAACATGGGCACTAAGAATACCCATGACGATAGCCTCATAAAGTCGCCCGTAGATAAAACATGAGGAGATGAATCGTGGCACAAAACAAGGCTGTACTCGACGAAAGAAGCACAATAGGAGATGCCGCCGTCGATGGGCTGTTCAGCGGCATAGGGGCCGGGGTCGTGATGGCCGTCTATCTGGGCATCGTCGCATTGATTTCTGGGGAGGGCCTCGCAGTGATGTTCGGACGCTTTGCCGTAGGCGCGAATCCCACGCCCCTGCAAGGACTTGTTCTCCATCTGGCCGTATCCAGTGTCTACGGGGTGATGTTTGGCCTGGCCTTCAAGAGCCTTCCTTTCATGCGCCCCCTGCACAGCTACGCGCCCATTGCTGGATTCGCGTATGGTCTGGCTCTCCTGGTCATCGCACGCGCGATCTTGCTCCCGATGACCAACTCGCCGCTGGGCGAAATCCCGTTGCTCCACTTTGCTATTGCGCACGCTCTGTATGGGCTGGTACTCGGTGTGCTCGCAGGGCGCAGGCCGATAGATTGACATGTGCTGGCATAAGAGTAATCTGATACCGGAGTCGCTCATAGGCGACTCCGGCGGCGTTGAGCATACCGTTGCTTGATTAGAGGTCTTATGAGCTTGAAACCCTCACCGAAAACAGCCGCCCGCTTTGACAGGGGCGCGTGGATCATCCTGATCTTTGTGATCGCGATGATCCTTCTCAGCCTCGCGCAGATCATCTACCGCTTCACCTTGCCCACCGATGGCTGGGAAGTGATTACAAGCGTTAGCTTTGATCAACCCAACTGGATCTACTATAACAACCTGGCTGGCGCTCCATCAGATCTTCGCAGAGAAGATGAACTTCTTGCCGTCGATGACCTGTCTGTCGAGGGAACAGCCAGCGTTTCCGGCCTCCCAGTCCCGACGAATTGGGTGGCTGGCAAGAACGTTACCATGACCGTCTTGCGGGATGGTCAACATGTATCTATTGACGTTCCCATAGTGCAGTGGACTCTGGGTACTCTGTGGCACAAACTATCCAGTCTTGCGGGTGCGGCGAGCGTATTTGGCGCGTTATTGATGGCCCTTGTCGGTCTGTTTACCTTCTGGCGGCGCTCCGAACTGCCAGCCGCTCGCGCCCTGTTGGTTCTCTGCATGGCAAACCTTGCCTCCACAACCAGCGGTCTGCTGCCCGATGGTCTATCCGTGACGTTCAATCCGCTTGCCTACACCATGACAGGTTTTTACAGCTATGCCATCATTGGAGTTGTTCTTGGCCCGTCCCTACTGGCCTTCAGTCTGAACTTCCCCAACCCCAAACAGGTGATGCTCCGCCACCGCTGGCTCAACTTCATTCCTCTTGCTGTTAGCCTGACTATCTGGATCGGTATCTACGTGCTCAAGTCTGCCGCATTCGGCTGGGCGGGAACGATGGGTATGGCGCTCATCTCGCTATTGTCGCTGATCCATGCCGCGATCACCCAGCACGATGCCGTCAGCCGTGCCCAGCTTCGCTGGTCACTTGGCGGCTTCATGATCGCTGTGCTGATGCTGCTTTCCATCTTTCCTGCTGCGTTTGGGTGGATCAATGATCCGATTTACGGAGAGTTCACGGGGGCAAGTCTTCCTCTCGCCTTCACGATCCTCGGCATAACTATGTCGATAGCCATCCTGCGCTATCGCCTGTTTGACATCGATGTGATCATCCGCCGCACGCTGATCTATGCAGCGGTCACGGCGTTGCTTGCGTTGATATACTTCGGTGGGGTGGCACTTCTTCAAAACGCGTTCACCACCATTGCCGGGCAAGAATCGCCGCTGGCTATCGTGGTCTCAACCCTGATCATTGCCGCCCTGTTCAACCCCCTGCGCCATCGGGTGCAGAACCTCGTAGATCGCCGCTTTTTCCGCCAGAAGTATGACGCACAGCATACCATTGAAGAATTCGCAGCCTCGCTCCGTGATGACGTAGACATGGAGCATCTGCAAAACGAACTTCTTCGCGTGGTGGAATCGACGATGCAGCCGGAGAGCATTTCTCTATGGGTCGCCAATTCGTACAAAACCACCTTCGTAACGAAACACGATTCCACTCCGTAACGTTTTTGGGACGATCACCCGGTAAAGTAAGCATATCACCAGGGAGGACCTGACTTATGACCACACAGCGAAACAATCTTTGGCAGTCTGTCCTCGGAAGAGGGAAAAAGGAAGCGCAGGTAGAAATACCACCTGTCGAAGCGCCCGTCGCCGCCATTCAGCACCTGGGTGTTGACATTGCCGCAAACGATCCGCTGGTCGCTTATTTTCTGACCAATCGTGGGGCTATTGAACTCAGCCGCCTCAACCTCGACTCCCCTGCGCTCACGGCCTTGCGAGACGCGAAGGTGCAGATCGGCGTTCCGCTGGTCAGTCAGGGGGAACTGATCGGGCTTCTGAGTCTGGGGCCGCGCCGCAGCGAGCAGGATTATTCCGCTGACGACCGCCGCCTTCTCAACAATCTGGCTTCACAGGCTGCTCCTTCCTTGCGCGTGGCGCAGCTTGCACGTCAGCAGCAGGCCGCCGCCGCCGAGCGCGAACGTCTGGAACAGGAACTGCGCGTGGCGCGCATCATTCAGCAGACTCTGCTGCCCAAGCAAACGCCCAAGCTGCCCGGTTGGAAGCTCAGTACCTATTGGCAGCCTGCCCGCGCAGTCGGCGGCGACTTCTACGATTTCATTGAGATGGCCGACGGTCGTATGTGCGTCATCATTGCTGACGTGACCGATAAGGGGGTTCCCGCCGCCCTCGTGATGGCCTCTGCACGCAGCGTCCTGCGCGGCGTTGTCGAGCAGCTAGACTCCCCCGCAAAGATATTAGAGCGCGTCAACGAGACTCTGGTTCCTGATATTCCACCCAAAATGTTCATCACCTGCCTGTGCGTGATCTTCGATCCACAAACGGGCGTGGTTCGCTTCTCCAATGCAGGCCATAACCTGCCCATCCTCCGCACCTCTACCGAAACAGTGGAAGTGAAGGCAACGGGGATGCCCCTCGGCCTGATGCCCGGTATGACCTACGATGAGGCAGAAGTGACCCTCAAGCCAGGCGAGCGAATGCTCCTCTACAGCGATGGCATTTCAGAGGCGCATAATCCAGATCGGGAAATGTTCGGCTTTGATCGCCTGCACGAAGTGGTAGCTGCCCATCACAGCGGCGCACTGGTGGAGCATCTGATCACCGCCCTGGAAGAGTTCGTTGGCTCGGACTGGGATCAAGAAGATGACGTGACCTTTGTGCTCATCAAGCGCAGTGCCAGCGAAACCTCGGATAACGTTCCCGGCGGGCGCGTACTCGCTAACTTCACGGTGAAGAGCGAACCCGGCAATGAACGTGCGGCAATGGAGCGCGTTGCCAGCGTGGTAGAGAGTTACCTCACCGCCGATCAGCTTGAAAAACTCAAGACAGCGGTCGCGGAAACGATCATGAATGCGATGGAGCACGGCAACCTGTATCGGTCGGATATTCCCGTTGAGATCATGGCGCTGGTCGCCGGGGAACAGCTTACCATCTATGTCAGCGATCAGGGTGGCACGCAGTCCGCCTACAAGCTGCCAGAAGAACCTGACCTCGATGCCAAACTTGCAGGCCTTGATACGCCGCGCGGATGGGGTCTGTTCCTGATTCAGAACATGGTTGACGAGATGAATCTGATTGACAATGACGATGGGCATACCGTTGAATTGAAATTCAACCTTCAAGGAGAAAAGTAATGGCTGCCTCACAATTAGAGGCCTCCGTCCGCCACGAAAAGGATGCTTCTGTGATCGACCTCAAAGGCGAGATCAACAGCTTTGCAGAAGCCACTCTGAACACGGCGTATGAAGAGGCAACACAGAACGATGCAAAAGTCGTTGTGCTGAACTTCAAGGATGTAGGCTACATGAACAGCACCGGCATTGCGCTGATCGTCGGTTTGCTGGCCCAGGCGCGTAAGTCCCATCGCGAACTGCGCGTATTCGGCCTGACCGATCACTATCTTCAGATCTTTGAGATCACCCGCCTTGTTGATTTTATGAGCATCCATCAGGACGAAAAAAGCGCACTCGTCTAAGGGATCAGGTTCATCATTTCAACGTACAAGACCAAAGGAGACTATCATGCCGCAGGCTAACGTGAAGATGACCGTCCGCAAGATCACCGATCATACCTCCGTGATTGATATTGAAGGCGAAGTGACCGGATTTGCCGAGAACGAGTTGATGGATGCCTACACCCAGGCAACCAGTGCAGGTGCAAAAGCGATCCTTCTGAACTTTGGACAGTTGGAATACATGAACAGTAGTGGGATTGGGCTGCTCGTAACCGTCCTCATCCGCGCGCAACGGCAGGGGCAGAAGCTGATGGCGTGCGGTCTAACCGAACACTATCGGCAGATATTCGAGCTTACCCGTCTGGATGACGCCATTGGAATCTACGGGACCGAACAGGAAGCCCTCGCTGCCGCAGCCGCCTGACTGAGGGAGGCTGTATACACTGAGAGCCAATTAGGGAGACAAGCTAATGAACGAGAATGTACCTGTGAATCAAACCACCAAACAACCGCGTGATGCCGCAAACTGGGCCAAATCCGGGGAAAACCTGAAGGTCGGTGAACTCCCCAGGGAAGCTACCAATCTCAACGTCGAGGGCCGCCGCGTCGTTGGCCCGCTGGAGGGGTTCGGGCAGCTCTGGCAGAAGACCTATCGCGTACGGCTGAGTGGAACAAGTGTCACCCCTACCGAAGTGGTCAAGGTATGGAAGGAACATTTTCCCGAATTTCAGCCACCGAGCAATCGTTTCTACCCCTCCGTGGCAGGCGTTCAGCCGGGCGAGGTCGTGATGATCAACGCCATGACTCCCGGCGGGCCAGTTTCAACAGGTGTGATGGTGCTCTATTCAGACGAAGAGTCCTTCACGCTCATGACCCCTCAGGGTCACCCGGAATCAGGATGGGTTACATTCAGCGCCTTCGAAGAAGACGGCGTGACCGTTGCGCAGGTTCAATCGTTGGCGCGCGCCAACGATCCAATCTACGAGATGGCCTTCCGCCTGATCGGGGCCAGCATGCAGGAACAAATCTGGACTCATGTCCTGACTTCTCTAGCAAGGCACTATGACGTACAGGGAGCCGTCTCCGTACAGAAAACCTGTGTCGATCCCAAGCTCCAGTGGTCAGGGTTCAAGAACCTTCGCCATAATGCCCAGATCATCACCCTTCTATACACGCTTGGAACACCCTTTCGCTGGGTGTTCTCGCGGGGAAAGAAGGCCTGATGGCGGAATTTGATGCGGTCGTCGTCGGAGCCGGACCAAATGGGTTAGCTGCCGCCATCACGCTGGCGAAGGCGGGCAGCAAAGTCCTGGTGGTGGAGGCGGAAGAAACCGCCGGAGGCGGGACACGCTCGGCAGAGCTAACCCTCCCCGGTCATATTCACGATGTATGCTCGGCGATCCACCCCCTTGGGGTGGCTTCGCCCTTTTTCCGTGATCTACCTCTCGGCGATCACGGCCTTGTGTGGGAATATCCAACAGCTTCGCTGGCGCATCCACTGGAGGATGGCACGGCGACGCTCGTCACGCACTCTGTGGAAGAGACCGCCGAACGGCTCGGTAGGGATGCAGCAGCTTACCGCGCCCTGATCGGCCCGATTGTCCGCCACTATGATCGCGTGTTGCATGAATTTCTGGGGCCGCTGCGGTTCCCTCGCTACCCATTCACGCTGACCAGCTTTGGCGTTCGCGCGCTCTTCCCCGCTACCACAATGGCGAAGCTCGCCTTCCGCACCGGGAGAGCGCGCGCGTTGTTCGCTGGGATGGCCGCCCATTCCATCATGCCGCTAGAATGGCCTGCGACCGCCGCATTCGGCATTATGCTAACCATGCTGGCCCATGCCGTAGGCTGGCCGATGGCGCAAGGTGGGTCGCAAAAAATCGCCGATGCCCTGGTTTCCTATCTGGGGTCACTTGATAGCAAAATCCAAACCGGGCAGCGGGTCGAGAGCATTAAGGAACTCCCTCCAGCCCGTTTGTATCTATTCGATGTGACGCCACGCCAGCTTCTCCACATAGCGGGCGACCGGCTACCAGCCGGGTATCGGCGTCAGCTTATGCGCTATCGGCATGGAGCCGGTGTCTTCAAAGTGGATTACGCCCTCAAAGAGCCAATTCCCTGGCGTGCGCCGGAAGCCTCTCAGGGCGGAACCGTTCACCTCGGCGGCTCCTTTGAAGAGATCGTCGCCTCTGAGGGCGCAGCCTACAAAGGCCAGCATAGCGAGCGTCCCTTTGTCTTGCTCGCCCAGCAGTCTCTCTTCGATCCCACCCGCGCGCCACAGGGCAAACATACAGCATGGGCCTACTGCCATGTTCCCAACGGCTCCGACGTAGATATGATCGAGAGAATCGAAGCGCAGATCGAACGGTTTGCTCCCGGCTTTCGCGATTGCGTCTCCGACCGTTTCACGCGCAGCGCCAGCCAGTATGAAACCTATAATGCGAATTACATCGGTGGGGATATTAATGGGGGAGTGCAGAACCTGAGGCAGTTGTTCACACGACCTGCGATTCGGCTGGTTCCCTATTCCACCCCCGATCCGCAGATATTCCTTTGCTCATCATCCACGCCTCCCGGCGGGGGCGTTCACGGGATGTGCGGTTACTATTCCGCCAGAGCCGCACTGCGCAGTTTGAATTCGTAGGCTGGGGCCTAAACGCCCATAAACCGAAACGGCCCATCAATTGATGAGCCGTTTCCCGTTGATTTGTATAGGTCTCTGGAACACCTAATCATCCATCTGAAGATTCTCAAGCGCGGAATCGATGCGATTGCCCAGACGACCAAACTTATCCCGAATGTTGTGCGATGGCAGCGTCGCCTGGAATGTTTGCGCAAATTCCGTACACGAACCAAAGCGGGCAGCACCATCTTTCTCTAAGGCCCGCAGCACTGCCTGATCCGCGCGGGGGGGAAGATCGCTGCGCCACTTACGCGCCGAGGGTGCTGGATTCCGCAGCTGTGCATGGATGATTTGAAGCGCATTGTTGCCATCAAAAGGCAGTTGCCCGGTCAGGATGTTGAAGACCACGATCCCCAGAGAGTACTGATCCGTAGCCGGGGTGAGGTCTTCGCTGCCCATACACTGCTCCGGGCTCATAAACTCCGGCGTCCCCACAATGAAATCCCCTGTCAATCGATCCTGCCGGGTTCGTTCCAGCATCCGGGCCAGCCCAAAATCCGCCAGATACGGATTCTTGCTGGCATCCAGCAAAATGTTCTCCGTCTTTAGATCGCGGTGAAGGATGCCACGAGAGTGTGCGTAATCCAACGCCGAAGCTACATCAAGTAGCAGCCGTCCCACTTCATCGAGGGGCAGCGGCCCATCGTTGTCTACATAATCTGCCAGGGAACCCGTCGGCAGGTAGCGCATGATCAGATACAATTGTCCATTATGCTCACCATAGGCATATACCGGTAGAATATGAACATGCTCAAGCGCCGCAATCGCCCGCGCCTCCAGATCAAACCGTGCTCTAAACTCTGAATCGCGCGACATCTGCGGTTGAAGAACCTTGATCGCTACATGACGATCCATGCCAGCGTCATAAGCACGATATACCTCAGCCATGCCTCCCGCCCCAATCAAATCAACAATTTGATACCCACCTACAATCTGCCCAATCATAATTCCAGCCTCAAATTTCTCAATGGATAGCCTGGGTTCTAGGAATTGTTCCTATCGGGAAAATACCACAGTGACCATGCTATGTCACGTCAAAGGAAATGGTTGTGGGATCAGGGGTGACGGTTACGTTGTGAACTTCCTGCTATGTCCACCATCCTGTGGCCGTCAGGCAGGCAAGAGTCACCAGAAGCGCATATCCAGTGCAAATCGGGTGATCCCCGATAACAATCATCTTGTGGCCCCAGCCATCTCCTGCGACAATTCCGCAGGCTGCCTGACCATTATGCCAATGTCAGCAATAATCGTATAGTGAGTCAGGATATGCAAACAAAACGAGGCGCATAATCCAGATTGATTGAAGATTTTGACACGGCATCACAGCGTGAAACCTTCCTCATTCCATCCCTGCCAGAGTCTCTCATTCTCCGTTTCTATCAAAACGGCGATCTGCGCAAGCCGAGGAGCAAGGCTGGAACTACACGCCTATTGTCGTTTGTATAGCTTCCCCAGTATGTTGCAAAAGATAAGCAGTGAGCACGCTCGGGGTAAGTTGAACGTGCTCGTGGATATCGTTAGATAGGCTGGAAGCAAAGGAGGGAAACCCGAATTGCTAATTCTTTGAAATCGGAAGATTAAAACGGAAGGTGGTTCCTTCGCCAGGCTTGCTCGTTGCGCTGATCTCTCCCTTGAGCTTGTGCAAAATGCGTTGTGTGATTGTCAAGCCTAGGCCGTGCCCTAGATTCTCCGTCTTATGGAAGCGCGCAAAAGGCTGAAACAGATTCTTCTGGTCATCTTCTGAAATGCCAAGCCCGTTATCTATCACCTCATATACAATTTGGAGACCTGCAGTGTATCCCCGCACCTCAATACGAGGAGCAGGATTTTCTCGCCCAATATACTTCACGGCATTACCGATCAGGTTGGCAAAAACCTCCTCGATCCATGGGCCATAAGTCATGGCAGAAGGCATATCCTCATCAATAGCTAACGTAATACCACGCGATTGTATCAAATTCTCAAAGCGCAATGCCGCGGATTCCGCAGTAGCCTGCATATCGACTGTTGCAAGCTCAAGCTCTTTCCCGCGAACTTCTGCCAGCAGCAGCAGGCTATCAATGATCGTCCCCATCTTTAGCGCAAAGCTAGAGATCATATCGCTGGACACCATGAGTTCTTTCTGTTCTGTCTTCGCCACCCCCCTCTTAAGCAGGTCAGCATATCCCAGCAGGATTTGCAGCGGAGCTTTTAAGTCATGGGCAACGGTATGGGAGAATGCGTAAAGCTCCTGGTTGCGGGCGGTCAGGTTCGCAAAGAGTTCTGCATTCTTGAGAGCAACGCCTGCTTGGTCCGCAAATGCTTGGAGTGGAGCCTCATGATCCGGTGTAAACACGTTTGGGAACATACTATCAAGATTCAGGAATCCGATGATCTCGTCCTCAACCCGAATAGGTGCCCCTGCATACGAGCGTATCCATTCCGTACCTGGCTCGACCGTCCAATCAGGACAATCCTGTGTATCTGCGATGATGAAGGGACGACGCGTTTCTACCATGGTTCTGAAGTTAGGCAGTCCCTCAACGGAAAATTTGAGGCCGTTGATCTCAGAATCGACTCCCCAATCGACGTAACCGCGATGACGCGCAATAGTCGCGATTCCATCTTCGACAAGCATGATATTAACCATGTCGTGCGGGACAACCTGCTTCACACTTACAAGAATTAAATCCAGCACTTCATCAATATCCAGTGTGCTATTGATTGCCGCGGCAGTCTCTTGTAAAGCCTCTGCCAGGGCTAGCCGTTGGTGCTCTGCTTCTTCAGCCCGTTTCCGCTCTGTGATATCCCGAATGACACCCTCAAACCCCCTAATCCCCGTTTCAGTCTTGATAAGCTTGGAACGCTGTTCAACCCACCGATGTTCTCCCGACTTGGTCAGGATCGGGTACTCAAGTTCCCGTTCATGGATGCCTTCTTGTATCTGGCTGTGAAAAATCCCTTCCACAGCAGAACGACTTTCAGGGGAAGCAAGGTCAGCATTATGCTTTCCAAGTATCTCCGCGCTGGTATAGCCAGTCAGGGTTTCGATAGCGAGGTTCACATAATTGATACACCCGTCTGAATCTGTCGTCAGGACAACATCACTCGCATTTTCGACAAGAAGGCGGTACTGGCTCTCGCTGGCTTCAAGGGCCGCTTCGAACAGTTTTCGCTCGGAAATGTCAGTTATGACCCCGATATAACCAGAAATGATGCTATTCTCATTTAACAACGGTCTGGCTTTCCCGCTGACCCATGTGATCCGGCCAGTCGATGACTGGAATCGATACTCCAATGCAAATTCTTCCCCGTCATTCACAAGGCGATCCCACGCGGCTGTTACCTGATCAAAATCCTCGTCGTAGATAGTATTGATCCACCCTGGCCCCTTCGCGTCTTCTGATGAAATTCCGGTAAGCGCACACCACGCCTCGTTTACATAGATGCAGCCCCCGACATCGTTGGTGAGGTAAATACCAACGGGGGCAATCGAAGCCAGCATACGGAAGCGAGCTTCCCGTTCTGCCAGCAATTCCTGTGCGCGGTGTTCTTTCGTAACATCCTGGATTAACCCGATGAATCCTGCCGGACTATCATCGATCTTCCAGATGGTGGAGGTGATCAGAACTTCTAGTAAGGAACCATCATGCCGTTTCAAAGAAAGGGGGTAGCTGTTGACAGTGCCTTGATCTTCGATTTCCTTGCGGAACTTTTTACGGTCACCGGGATTCACATACCAATCCTTGGCGTTGGATCCAAGCAGTTCCTCTAAGGTTGCTCCCAGCATCTTGCATCCAGCCATGTTCATTTCAAGAATAGTTCCATCAATAGCGGTGATATAAGCGGCGTCACCGGAATTCTGGAGTAAGTCATAATATCTTCGTTGTTGGTCTAGACGCCCGGCTTCCCGATCTTCGCTTACTGGAATAGGGATTCCGAATAGGATAAGCTCTGAAGAACCCTGTTGGCCCCATGACATGGACCAGGCC
The DNA here is from genome assembly GCA_024643825.1 of Chloroflexota bacterium. Taxonomy (GTDB): domain Bacteria; phylum Chloroflexota; class Anaerolineae; order Aggregatilineales; family UBA3940; genus JAHEME01. The sequence continues at coordinate 10,738 of JAHEME010000012.1, forward strand.
ACTGGTTGGCGGTCATCATTCTCTTGGATCAAAGAAGACTGAAAATGGTGCGGAAACTGTAGTAAGTCAAGATTCTCGAAAAGGGTACGAACTTCAATGA
>JAHEME010000012.1:10847-15721 GCA_024643825.1 Chloroflexota bacterium
ACTTTCTCGTCACCAACCATGAGATCCCACAAATGAGGGTTGGAAAGTTCAGCCAGCGAAGAGCCGATCACATCTTCCACACCCTGATTCAAGCGGAGAACGCAGCCATGCGCATCGATAGTAATCGCCAGGATTCCAGCAGAGTTACTGATTTCGCTTTCGAATTGCTCATCTTCAACGGTCATTTGAAAGTTCACACATGGCTCCACAAGGAAATGGAGTAGATTTATTGAGTGCGGCTCATTTAATTGAACACGCTAGAGAAGACAGAATAGTTCTATGATCGACTGGAGTCATAATTGCTTCATTAACTTAGATTATACGAAGCCCTATATATCTGACCATACATAGTTTGCCCTATTATAGTTTGAAAATCCAAACCAAACCGACTCCGTGGGGGCATGGGATAGACAGCCTCTCTCACCTGTGCTATGGTCGTTCAAGATTCTTCATAGGAGTGGCAGATGAGCGTGTTTCCTCATATTCGGGTTAGTGGGACACCCGCCGAGCGCGGCAGGCAGCTTGGTGAGCAGGCAGCCGAGCGCATCCGCCGCAGTATCGCGATATATCGCGAGATTTTTCAGCACTATTCAGGCTGGGAATGGCCTCAGGTGCTGGATCATACACAGCACTATCGCCCCGCCATCGAAGCCTACCAGCCGCGCTATCTGGAAGAGATCGAGGGCATTGCCAGCGGCGCACAAATCCCTGCAGAGGAGGTACTGGCGATCAACGTGCGTACCGAAATCATGTTCGCGGCGGTGGCGCGTAAGGCTGCGCGGGAGTGCAGCGCGCTCGCCCTGATGCCACCAGCCACCAGCGACAGCCATCCCTGGATTGCCCAGAATTGGGATTGGAAGCCACATATGTCGGAAACAGTCATCGTCTTGGAAGCGACACAGGACGAAGGCCCCGATTACATCACGGTGGTGGAAGCCGGGTTGTTAGCCAAGACCGGGCTGAACTCCGCCGGAATCGGTCTGGTGACGAACGCACTCGTCAGCAGCGAAGATCGCGGAGAACCGGGTGTCCCCTACCATGTGATACTTCGCGGCATTCTCGATGCCGAAACCATGACCGATGCGCTGGGCGCGATCACGCGCGACGTACGTTCCTCATCCGCCAACTACCTGATCGCTCACCGCGAAGGCGAAGCCATCAACATTGAAGCCGCCCCCGGCGACTATTCCCGCATCAGTCTGGACTTCCCCTCAGAGCGCGGTTTCCTGGTACACACCAACCACTTTTGTTCAGTTCCCTCCGATCTGAAAGACGTTGGCTTATGGGAGGGCACGGATAGCCCCTTCCGCCTGCGCCGCCTTGAACAGGCGATCAACCGTCACGAATCCCCTCTCTCGCGGGAAGACATACAACAGATATTTACCGATCACTTCGACTTCCCCTACAGCGTATGCAGCCACCCTGATCCGCGCGTCCCCCGCGTTGAGCAGTACGCGACTGTCGCCTCCATAATGATCGACCTCGCCGATTCCGTGATGTGGATCGCCGACGGCAACCCGTGCGAAACATCCTTCCGCCGCATCGAGTACAGTTCCTTTCTCTCGAAGCCTCCATCTTTTCTGCCATCCTCTTAAGATTGGCTCTGTTTGGCTCTATCCAATCTAAAAATGGTATGCTAGAGTGAGATCGACTTGAGGGGAACTCACTATGCTTACTCTGAATCGTGATAGCCAGGAACCTATCTATCAGCAGATCAAGCGTCATCTGCGGCATCAGATTGAAACAGGCATCCTTGCGCCGGGAGATCGTCTTCCGCCCACGCGCGACCTCGCTGATCAGCTTGGCGTGGCGCGCATCAGCGTGGTCGCGGCCTATGACGAATTGAAAGATGAAGGCGCGATCAGCGCCACCGTTGGTCGTGGAACCTATGTCACGAAACTAGGCGATTCGCCACCATTAGAAACTAACCCGACTCTTGGATCACTGCCTGGCTCTGCTCGCGCACAGGCTTCCGATTTACGCGATTTGCTGCGTTTAGCGGCTCGCCCGGATGTGATCGACTTCAGCCAGGGCACGCCCGCCGAAGACTTCCTGCCTGTGGATATGATTCGTGATGCGATCAACATGGTGCTATCTCGCGATGGTGCCGCCGCCGTCGCCTACGAAAGCCCTGAAGGCTACGCTCCTCTGCGTGAGGCCATTGCCGCGTCACTCCATGTCAGAGGCATCGAATCCCACGCAGACGAAGTCCTGATCACCGGAGGCTGCCAGCAGGCGCTCGATCTCGGCGTTCAGGCCCTGATGAACCCAGGCGACGTACTGCTGACTAGCAATCCGACCTACGCGGGCATCCTCGATATCGCACGGGCGCGCGGCGTGACCCCGGTGGGCATCTCCGTCGATCACGACGGGATGCAGACATCCACCCTCGAATCACTCATCATCGAACATCGTCCACGCCTGCTCTACGTGGCGCCAACCTACCATAACCCCACTGGAACCGTCATGTCGCTGCACCGTCGTCGGCATCTACTGGAAATCGCCGCCGCCCACCGGCTTCCAATTTTAGAAGACGGCGTCTATGAATCCTTGAGCTATGCAGGATCGCCACCCGCTTCGCTGAAGGCTCTTGATGAAGCCGGGCTGGTACTCTATGCCAGCAGTTTCAGCAAGATATTTTTACCCGGCATGCGCATCGGCTATCTGGCGGTGAGTGGGCGGCTCTACCAGCGGTTAGCGCGGGTCAAGCGCGCCGCCGATGTCTGCACGCCTGCCCTCAATCAGCGCGCCATGCACGCCGTATTGGAAAGCGGCAGGTTGTGGGAGCATCTGGCCTACGTCCAGAAAGCATGCCTCATCCGCCGGACGGCAATGTTCGATGCACTGACGCAGCGCCTACCCGAAGCGCAATGGAGCGAACCATCGGGCGGATTGTATCTGTGGGTGGAGCTTCCCGCCGATGGTCCGACCGCCACCGAGCTATTTATGGAAGCCGTGCGGATGGGCGTCGGATTTGCGATGGGGCCTTTGTTTCACACCGACGGGCAGGGAGCCTACCATCTGCGCCTAAACATTGCCGCACAGGATGCCGATCAAATTCAAGAGGGCATCCAACGATTAGGGAAAGCCTGGCATAAACTTGCCGCAGACTATGCTGCCCCGGATCGAGAGTCGGTTCCGTTCCTGTGATAAGTTGACAACGACCGGAGTTACATGATCTATGCCAAAAGACTATGACAGCGTTCCACGCGAGGAGATTCGCTACAAGCCGCGAGTAGTAGAGGACGATGCATGGCTCAAAGCCTTTCTGCGGCGGCGTCCGACAGGGGTGCTGGCAACCACATACGATGCGCAACCCTTCGTCATGACCAATCTGTATGTGTATGACGAGGCCACCAACGCCATCTATATGCACACCGCCCAGGTAGGCCGCACCCGTACTAATGTGGAGCAGAATCCGCAGGCCGTGTTCACCGTCAGCGAGATCGGACGCTTCCTGCCCTATCCCAACCCGGTAGACTTTGACGTAGAGTACGCCAGCGTCGTGGTGTTTGGCAAGGTACACCTGATCGAGGAACTGGAACAGAAGCGCCGCTTCCTCCATCTGATTCTGAAAAAGTATGCCCCCCATCTGGAAATGGGTAAAGACTACAACCCGATCCCGGAATCAGACTTGAAGCGCACCTCGGTGTATTGCTTCCAGATCGAATCATGGAGTGGCAAGAAGAACGAAGGGCCGGACGATTTCGCTGGCGCGTACGAGTACGATGAATCGCGCTGGTCAGAATAGCGAGGAGATATGGCGAACATTACGAAAGAATCCCCAATTTACGCTGTGCGCCGCGCGGATCGCGCGGTAGAGGACGAAGCCTGGATCAAAGCATTTCTCCATCGCACCGCGTTTGGCACACTGGCAACGGTCGAAGACGATCAGCCGTTCATCAATACCAATCTCTTCGTTTACGATGAACCCGCCCACGCCATCTATATACATACTGCTCGGCTGGGCCGAACCCGCTCAAATGTCGAAGGGGGGTCAAAAGTTTGTTTCAGCATAAGTGAGATGGGCCGCCTCCTCCCCGCTGACGAAGCCCTTGAATTCAGTGTCGAATACGCTGGCGTGACCGTGTTCGGGCAGGGTAGCATCGTCACCGACGAACAGGAAGCCACGCATATCTTGCAGATGCTTCTGGATAAATACGCACCCCATCTGCGCCCCGGTCGCGACTACCGCCCGTCAGTGCCGGAAGAGATCAAGCGTACCGCCGTATTTCGCATCGCCATTTCCGCATGGAGTGGCAAGCGCAAAGCGGTCGCGCACGATTTCCCCGGCGCGTATTTATATGGCGAGTTTCCTGAAACGCATGTGGCAGGAGAGTAGCAATCACGATGCGATAGCGAGCAGATTTTTTACTTATCACCCATCACTTACAACCCATTACTTGTTTGCAAAGGAGACACTACTATGAAATTCGATCTTAGCAATCCACGCACCCTATCACTAACAGCGATCATGACTGCGCTCGTTCTAGCGCTGACTCGTGCTGCCATCATCCCCAATGGAGTCGGCTACAACCACCTCGGCGATGTCGCCGTGTTCTTCACGGCCTTTGCCTTCGGGCCGTGGGCCGGGCTGATTGCTGGGGGGTTGGGGACGGCGCTCGCCGATGTCACCGCCAGTTATGGCTACTTCGCCCCATTGACGCTTGTCGTCCACGGCCTTCAGGGGTTCGTCGCCGGGTGGATTTATTCCAAACGCCCCAACACGGGCGGGCTGGTACTCGGTGTGATCGCTGGCGGTCTGATCGTTGTCGGTGGCTACTTCCTCGGTGAGTATGTTGTCCCGATCTGGGGTGGTCCCGCACAGGCGCTCGCTGAATGGATTCCCAACATCTTCCAAGTGCTGATCGGCG
>JAHEME010000367.1 GCA_024643825.1 Chloroflexota bacterium
GAGTTGCTCATGTTCAAATGTCCCATCCCTCCCTTTGTCCCTCCCAAACGTCGCGGCAGACCCCCTAAACAGACTCTGGTCGGGGCTGTTGCATGACCACGCTATTCTGTTGTCCTACCACCTATCTTGCTCTGGATAGAAAGTACAGGACTGCCATTGTGACATCATTCACCCTTACTGATGTACAGCGCGCACTGACCCTTGAACCCTTCGACATACTGAGCGCATGGCAGGCGATGGCTCCGATTGATCGCCCATTACAGAAGCCGCCTGAAGCGAAAAATACGACACGCCCCGCCGGGGTGCTGGTGCTCCTGTACCCCGGCACAGATGGGCTGACGTTTGCGCTCACACGGCGGACGGATGAAGTCGCCACCCATAAGGGACAGGTCTCCCTTCCGGGCGGTGCGCTGGAACTCGGCGAATCGCCAGAGTTCGCAGCCCTGCGCGAAGCCTGCGAAGAAATCGGGATCTGCGATCCGGTGACCGTGATCGGTAAGCTGACGCCCCTGTATGTTCACGTCAGTGACTTCGAGATTCATCCCTTCGTCGGATACCTCTCGAATCGTCCCAGCTTTATTCCACAACCCGACGAAGTTGCCGAAGTGATAGAAATGACCCTTGATCAACTCGCGAATGATGCAATCAAAGCAAGTGAGTTGTGGACTTTGCAGGGAACTCCGATGAATGTGCCGTTTTACCAACTGGGGAAGAGAATTGTATGGGGCGCAACCGCGATCATTCTAAGCGAATTTGAAGGACGTTTGAAGGCGGTTCGTCAAAGTGCCTGATGTCTCATCCTACCCTTTACAGCAAAAAAAGGACACACACATGACTGTGCCAAACCCGGAATTGATCGAGAGTTATTTGCGCCAGTTGTTTGGGGAAGAGGACGATGCTCTGATCGAGATTCGCAGCAATACGATGGATCAAGGACTTCCTCAGATCAACATTACCCCGGAAGATGGGCGGCTGATCCAGTTCTTGTTGAGAGCCTGCGGAGCGCGTCGCGTAGTCGAGATTGGCACGCTGGCTGGCTACAGTGGAACGTGGATTGCCCGCGCGCTCCCGGAAGATGGGCGGTTGATCACCGTAGAGCGAGACCCGTATCATGCCGAGATCGCTCAGGAGTCGTTTGATCGGTCAGGAGTCGCAGCGCGGGTGGAAATTCGGGTGGGGGCGGCGCTGGAAGTCTTAGAAACTCTTTCGGCAGAAGGGCCATTCGATGGTGTGTTCATTGATGCCAATAAGGGAGACTATCCTCGATACCTCGATTGGGCGGTAGAAAATGTGCGTATGGGTGGGATCATTCTGGGGCACAATGCGTTATGGGGTGGCGCGGTCGTGGATTACGGCCTGCGGCCCGGTACTGATCTGGATGCGCTGCTGGCGTTCAATCGACAGATAGCCAACGATCCGCGCTTGCTGGGTATGATCATCCCATTAGGTGATGGGCTGGCAGCAGCACTTCGGGTTGGCTGACGGATGGGAGGGAATGTGTCTTCCGTAGACTTGCTGGTGGAGCGTTTTCGTGCCCAGTTTGGAGGCCGCCCCGATCTCATATCGCGCGCACCGGGGCGGGTAGACCTGATCGGCGCACACGTGGATTACAACGATGGAGTGGTGCTACCTGCCGCGATCACGCGCTACAGCTGGGTGGCGGCACGGGCACGGCCCGATTCCGTGGTGAATGTGTTATCGCTGGATTGGAATGAGCAAGGTTCCTTTGACCTCACCAACCTTGAGAAGAAAGTCGACCAGAATGGCAGACCCCTTCCAGAGTGGGCCTTGTATGCTGCCGGGGTCGCATGGGCATTGACTCAGCAGGAAATTTCGCTGCCCGGCTGCGATCTGGCGGTCACGGGTGATGTGCCGGTCGGGGCGGGGATGTCGTCGTCTGCATCGGTGGAAGTGGCTTATGCACTCGCATGGCTTGCGATGGCCTCGACCACGATCCCGCCGATGCAATTAGCGCAGGTGTGCCAGCACGCCGAGAACGCCTACGTCGGCGTCAACTCCGGGTTGATGGATCAGTTTTCCAGCGTATTTGGGAAGGAAGATCACGCGCTGCTGCTGGACTGTCGCAGCCTGGATTGGGAAGCGTTACCCTTGGGATCGAACGTCGCGCTGGTGGTCGCTGACACGGGGACTCGCCGCACGCTGACGACGGCGCACTATAACACCCGGCGCGAGGAGTGTGAATTGGCGGTTCGTTCGCTGCAAACCGTGATGCCCGGAATCACAGCGCTGCGGGATGTCAGCGCCGAAGCCTTCGCCGCCCATGCTGAGGTGATTCCTATCCCTGCCCGGCAGCGTGCGCAGCATGTAATCGAAGAGATCGCACGGGTGGAGCAGGCGGCAGACGCGCTCCGTCAGGGGGATACAGCAAGATTGGGGCATCTGATGGATGAGTCTCACATTAGCTCGCGCGATCTGTATGAGGCCAGCGGCCCAGCACTCGACACGATGTGGGAAGTTTCGAAGGGACATCCGGCCCGGCTGGGAGGACGTTTTCTCGGAGCAGGTTGGGCGGGCTGCCTGATCTTCTTCGTCGATGCCGCGGGTGCAGAAGACTTCGCGGCGGCAACGGCAGGACGATACAAGAAAGCGACCGGGCAGGAAGCGAAAGTTTACCTCATCCGTGCCGCGCAGGGCGCGCAAATCCTCGAATCGGATCACTGAGTGACCACACCATCGGTTGCCGTGATCCCGGCAGCGGGCTACGGAACACGGCTGTTCCCTGCTACACGCAGCATGAAGAAGGAATTCTTCCCTCTCGTTGGGCGCGATGGCATTGCGCGGCCTGCCATCCTAGTGATCGTGGAAGAAGCTCTTTCCGCCGGAGTTGACGAGATCGTGCTGGTCGTGCAGCCGAACGATGAAGCGTTATTCCGCGAGTTCTTTACTACCCCGCTGCCACCCTCTCACTATGCCCGGCTGACTCCTGATTTGCAGAGGGTCGCCGATCAGATTCTGGAAATCGGCAGGCGCATTCAGATAGCCATCCAACCATCGCAAGAGGGCTATGGACATGCTGTATGGTGCGCGCGGAACGCCGTCAAGGATCGTCCGTTCCTGCTTCTGCTAGGCGATCATGTATACCAGTCGAGAACAGAAACCACATGTGCGGAACAACTCTGCAAGATGGCTCGTTCTATGGAAGGCTCTGTGATCGGTTTGATGACGGTCACTGCCGAAGAATTGGGTAGCCGGGGGATCGTAACGGGCGATTGGGTGGCAGAGTCTCAGATGCTCATGATCACCGCCTGTGCGGAAAAGCCGGAGCCAGCCTATGCGCGACACCATCTACAGGTCGAGGGTCTGGCGAAGGATCGCTATCTGGCGATCTTCGGGCAGTACATCCTCAAACCCGCGATCTTCGATCATCTAGAACGATCGCTTCGCGAAGACAGGCGGGAACGAGGAGAAATCCAACTTACGACGGTGCTTGACGATCTATGCCGAGGGTCGGGTGCTCTTGGCGTGATCATTGAGGGAAGCACCTATGATTTCGGACAGCCGGGGCTGTACGTAGAAACTCTGAACGCCCTGCGAAAGTAGGGAAACGGTAAGGGCAATCGCTTCAAAATCAGAGTGGAAGGAGCAGGTAGGCGTAGGGATAATAGCGGGTTGCGACAGAAACACGGGAGAACCTGCGATGAATGATACGCTACTGGCAAGTATAGAAGTGTGTTTTGGAGACGTGCATGATCCGCGTGTACAGGGACGCTGTGACTAGCCCTTGATCGAGATTATCACTATCGCGATTTGTGCAGTGGTAGCTGGCGCAGACACCTGGACCGAGATCGAGATGTTTGGCAGCAACAAGGAAAGTTGGCTCAAGCAGTTCTTATCGGTGGAGAAGGGCATACCCTCCCATGACACCTTTGGGGATGTGTTTCGTCTGATCGATGCGGAGGAATTTCAACGGAGTTTCATGCGCTGAATAGAGCAGGTCTTCCGGGTGACGGAAGGACAGGTCATCGCCATTGATGGCAAGACCGTGCGGTGCAGCCACGACCGGGCCATCGGGAAAGACGCGATTCATATAGTCAGTAGACCGCAATCATGCGGGTAAAGGGATAGAAATCGAAAGCGAGAACCCAAGGCGCAGCTTGACCATCTCCCACAACCACAGCCGCCACCGAGCGAGCGGG
>JAHEME010000368.1 GCA_024643825.1 Chloroflexota bacterium
TATTCCAGCGACGGCGTGCAGACGACACTGTTGATACAGACAGAGCCCCCCAGCTTGACCTGGCTGCCAGCTCTATCCGCATTGGGGCGGGCGAGACACATCTCCAATCGGAAGAACAGCCCCTGAGTAACCAGGTCCTGCTCTCGCTGGACGATGTGTCCAAGCACTTCGGAGGCGTCATCGCCCTGAATCAATGCAGCTTCAACGTTCGTAAAGGCACTGTAACGGGGCTGATCGGACCTAATGGTTCGGGCAAGAGCACCGCGATCAACGTAGTTACCGGGTACTACCGTGCTGATGCAGGCACCCTTGATTATGGTGGCCGGCGTTACAATGGGTTGAAACCTCACCGGGTGAAGGCGATGGGGATCGCCCGCTCCTTTCAAGAAACCCGGGTCTTCAGCAATCTGACCGTGCTCGAAAACGTCATAGCTTCTGTCAGCGGAAGAGCTGGAAGGGAGCTTTTGCAACCGCGCGCGTCATCTGCCGAAATGGAACGAGCCAGGGAACTCCTGGATCTGGTGGGGTTAATCAAACTCCAGGATGCATTGGCAGGTGAGCTATCTTATGGGCAGCAAAAACTGGTGGAGTTCGCGTCAGTCGTGATGGGTGATCCTGAGCTAATCCTCCTGGACGAGCCCGCGGCCGGTGTCAATCCTATCCTCATTGAGCGCATTATGAACTTCGTACATTATCTGAACCGGCAGGGAAAGACATTTCTGATCGTCGAGCACGATATGGGAGTGATCATGAGCTATTGCAACCCGGTAATTGTCATGGACGCGGGACGTAAAATCATGGAAGGATCGCCCCGCGAGGTTCAAGAGGACCCGCGTGTGTTGGAGGCATATCTTGGTGAATAAGCCCATTCTCGTAGTTGAACGTGTCGCTGGCGGTTACCGGCAAGATTATGATATCCTGAGCGAAGTGAACCTGGAGGTATATCCGGGCGAAATCGTCTGTTTGATTGGTCCCAATGGTGCCGGTAAATCCACGCTGCTCAAAGCCATATGTGGTAGTCTACCATATGTGCGCGGCAGCATTCGATTCCACGGCGAAGAGGTTGTAGGCTTAAAACCCCACGACACATTGCACCTGGGTATCTGCTACGTACCGCAAGGTCGTCGTGTGTTTCCAGGTATGACCGTGCAAGAAAACCTGGAGATGGGAGCTTATGTTCTGGAAGACCCGACCATCGTGCGCCGACGCATAGATCACGTATTGGAGCTGTTCCCGATTCTGGCTGAGAGGTTCCACGAACTGGCCTATAAGCTGAGTGGCGGCGAGCAGCAAATGCTGGCCATTGCGCGGGCGTTGATGTTGAACCCAGGCCTCTTGATGTTGGATGAGCCATCCCTGGGACTTGCGCCCAAGTTAGCGGCGTTGGTGTTCCAAAAGATTCAGGAACTGAACACTGCCGGGACAGCGATCCTGCTCGTCGAGCAACAGGCCAAACGCGCGCTACGGGTAGCCTCCCGGGGCTACGTTCTGGTGCTTGGCGAGACAAAGCTGAGCGACACTGGCCAGAATCTTTTAGACAATGAAGAGGTCAAGGACCTCTACATCGGTGCTACGGCCATGGGGGACGTCGCAACCGAGGTGTTGCGCAAGGTATGACATGCGACATGCTCTAGAGCCACTATAACGATCAGGAGTGTTGCAGAACTCAAATGGAGACGACAATTCCTTTTCTGAAGCCACCAAGTGTGATCGTTTCTGCACCCATCAATGATGAGTACGAAGTCCGCTTCACAGAAATTCTGAAAGACATCACTCACCTGGATCGCGCCGATGCGGCTCTGGTCGGTATTCCCTTCGACGGAGGTACCGTCGGGGGCCGGCCCGGCAGCCGGCTGGCGCCCAAGGAAATCCGGGCGTCGTTCCCTGCATCGCGCACCTATGAGCCACATCTAGACATCGATATCAGCGAAGTACTGACGGTTGTCGATGCTGGCGATGTGGCAGTGATGTACACCGACGTTCATGCTACGATCGAGCGTGCCCACACAGTAGTCACCCACCTCTTTCAAATAGGGGCAATTCCCATCATTATGGGAGGAGACCACCTGGTTACATACCCTTGCCTCCAGGCTTTGGTTGACACAACACCTGGCTATGTAGGAGTGATCAACTTCGATTCGCATTTCGACGTACGGGTTTCATATGGCGGTGAAATCTCGAGTGGGACCCCGTTTCGCATGGCGTTGGAGCGATCCCATGGCAAGATCCGGCCCCATAACTTTGTCGAAATTGGCCCCCATGGCTTCCATACCCAGCGCGCTTACCGGAAATACATCGATGACCAGGGAATTCGACTGATCACTGCCCAAGAAGTCCACAAACGCGGCATGGAAACTGTGTTAGAACAAGCCGTCGCATGGGCGACTGAGGGCGTTGACGCCCTTTATGTTTCGGTAGATATCGATGCCTTAGATTTCGCCTGGGCACCGGGCACAGGTAATCCAACGCCCGGGGGTCTGACAGGTGCCCAAATATTGGAGGCCGTGGCAACTCTGGGGCGCCATCCCCTGACTCGTGCCTTTGATGTAGTCGAAATTTCTCCACCGCTGGACGTGGCCGACCTGACTGTGATCATGGGCCGCGAGATCATCATGAACTTCCTGGGGGGACTCGCTCTTCGTAAGCGGGAAGGGTTGTGATGACGATGATCCAGCACAAAGCCGATCCCATCACTGCCGAAGTCGTCGGTAATGCACTGCAATCGATTGCCGATGAAATGGGTGTAGCACTGGTCCGCTCTGCCTACTCGACCAACATCAAGGAACGCCGGGATTGCTCTTGCGCTGTGTTCGCGTCCGATGGTAGCCTGGTTGCCCTGGCAGAGCATATCCCTATTCATCTGGGCTCGATGCAGGGGCTGATGTCCGAGATCGTTCGCCACCTGGATGGATGGGAGTTGCAGCCAGGAGATGCCATCATTGCTAACGATCCTTATCGAGGGGGCGGCTCACACCTGCCCGATATCACGCTTGTCCAACCGGTCTTTTACCAGGACCAACTGGTGGCGTTTGTGGCCAACATTGCCCACTGGTCCGACGTAGGTGGGCGGTCGCCTGGGGTGGGCACGGCAGGCGATTCGACGGAGGTATTGCAGGAGGGCTTGCGCATCCCTCCCACGCGCATCATCGCTCAAAGCGAGATTCGGCAAGACGTCTTGGAACTCCTTCTGCTCAATATGCGTGGCCGTGAAGAGCGTCTGGGCGATTTTCGGGCTCAAGTCGCATCTCTCCGCCTGGGCGAACGCCGATTGCTGGAACTCTTCGGCCGCTATAGTGCACCTACGCTGATGGATTGTATCTCCGAACTCCTTGACTACAGTGAGCGGCGATTGCGAGCCGCGCTGCGCGAAATTCCTGAGGGGACGTACCGCCTGGCGGATGCCATGGATGATGATGGCATTTCGGACGATCCGTTGCCGATTGCGGTGGCCGCCACAATCTCCCATGGATCGCAGCCGGCCATTGCCCTGAATTTCACAGGTACGGCGTCCCAGGCGGCCGGCGGTATCAACATGGTGTGGCCGGCGTTGCTGGCTACGGTTTACTATGCTGTCAAAGCCGTGGTTGCGCCGGATGTGCCGCCTAACGCCGGGTTCCAGCGCCCTATCCACATCTATGCAGCGGAAGGGAGCCTGGTCAACGCCCGGGAGCCGGCGGCTGTCGGCGGGCGGACCGATACCTGTCAGCGAGTAGTGGACACCATCCTGGGGGCACTCAGCCAGGTTATACCTGAGCGAGTCGTGGCTGCCTCCAACGGCGCGACCACGGCTATTATATTCGGCGGGACCAGGACCCTCTCCGGCCGGGACTTCGTGTACGTCGAGGCGCTGGGTGGCGGTATGGGAGCCCGGGCCAGCAAGGACGGGATGGATGGCGTGCAAGTGCATATTACCAACACGTCGAACCTGCCCATCGAGTCAATGGAGCTGGAATATCCCCTGCGCGTGTTACACTATGGCCTGGTGCCCGACTCAGGCGGTCCGGGAATGTTCCGTGGCGGGCTGTCGATCCGCAAAGACATCCAGGCTCTGGCGCCGGTGATCTTTTCCGCTCATTCCGATCGGCATCGCATTCCACCCTGGGGACTGATGGGTGGGTTGCCGGGCGGCTGTGGACGATTTGCCCTGAATCCGGAT
>JAHEME010000369.1 GCA_024643825.1 Chloroflexota bacterium
TTTCTGAAGTATCTAAAGCGCAACTATGAGAATCGCTTCCGCGCCGTGATCGCCAACGGTCTCTGGTGCGCCACGCATCCGTATCTCGCCAATCATTTCTATCAAGAGCCTCCCGGGGGGCCTTCTAGTGCAGCCCGCCCCTACTATCAGGAGAGCGCCGACGAACCTGGCTGGCACTTTGAATATCCCTACGACCCCCTCCAGCAGAAGAACGATCCCGGTCGTACCGTGTTTGGAGGCACACAATTAACTCCCTGGGGCGACCCGAATGGGCTGGTCGCCAGCGGGCAGGCGTTTCAGGAACTGCTGGTGAAGTACTTCAATGCCGGGCCTGTCCCCGTCGTTGGAACCGAGGGGGGGATCTGGAAGATTCCCCGCCCCGACGACATCCCCCACCTGATCGACGACCGCTACCCGCCCTACAGTTACGAGAGTCACTCAGAGGCGACGTTGGCGATGTTCGAGTGGATCGCCCGGAAGGGGCCGCCCTGGTTCTGGGGTGTGACTCTGTGGAACGAAACCGATTACTACGATATTCAGGGGACGGTGCTGGCAATCGAACGGCTGGCAGGGAAGGCCCCCCTGGTGAAAGATGTGCCCAGTATTCTGACAGACAGCCGTTCCGGGGAGGCCCCTGTTGTTGAGGACACTCCGGAGCCAGACGCGCCGAGGGAGCCAGCCGAACCAAGGCCTACGCCGCAGCCTACGCCCATCGTGATTGGGCCGAAGAATGCCAGCGGTGATCCTGACTATCACTGGCTGATCCTTGCGCCCGGCCTTCAGGCGGATTGGTTCTTTCAGGCGGCGCGTCGCTACTGGCAAACTTTCCGCCCGACCGTCCTGCCGGACTGGGACTTAATCGACCGCGTGCCGCACAACAAGAGTCTGGCCGTGACCGTCCTCGCGCGGTCGGATACGATTGATTACGTCAATGAACGCATTCGGGATGCGTGGCCCACCGTACACTACGATCCGGTAGTGTTTGATTCCCTTACCGAGATGCAGGCCGAACTGGATAGGCGGGCTACCTATCAACTCCGCTTCGGCGGTGAATAGAAAGCAGCAGGCCGGGCGAAGATGCCCGGCCTGTTTTGCGAATCGTTGAGGAATGCCCTCCTGTTTAGAACAGGTAATTCATCCCCAGAATCGATTGTTCCACAGGCGCATTCTCGGAATTCCCGCCATGTTCTTCGCTGCTCGCCGCCACAGGCGTGATGCCGATGATCAGCACGGTAGCCAGTGTGACGCCTACCAGCGCGAACTGCCAGCGGCGCGAACGTCGCAGTGCTTTCACCCGTGCGGTGCGCTCTGGGGCGCTTTCGCCAGGGCGGGCTGCCAGCACATCCGGCTTGATGCGGATTTCCGGCAGCATGGTCAGCACAGGCAGGGCGATTACCGCGATCAGGATGATGCGCGACATCAGGTCGGTGACGAGAAATTCCGTGACCGTTTCCAGAACAGCGATCTCCGGCAGCACCCCGATCTCGAAGAACTCATGAATGCTCCCCGCTGCGAGGCGTACTGCCAGCGCCATCAGCACCAGCCCGGTGATCAGGAAGAAGCGGCCCAGATTGATGCGCAGGCTGCCTTTGACGAACAGCACGCCAAAGAGGATCGCCAACGTCAGACCAGCCAGTCCTCCGAGGATGCTGGTATAGTCCGAAGTACTGGTCAGCGATAACGCCGCCAGGAACAAAATAATCTCAATGCCCTCGCGGAAGACCATGAAGAAGGCGAAGGCCAGTAGGCCCCATGCGCGCCCCTGTGAGTCGGCCTCTGCCGTCAGGGTATCGAGCTTGCCTTCTACCTCGCTCTTCATGGAGCGCGAGCTTCGCCACATCCAGTAGACCAACGTCACGACCATGATAGCGGCGACGCCCAGCAGAATACCTTCTAGCATTGGGTTATCGGGATCGTAGCCGAAGGCATAGAAGATCGCCGCGCCAATGATGCTGCTGACGATTGCCAGGCCGAGGCCCGCATACACCCAGCGACGCAGCCCCTCCCGCCCGGATCGGGTCAGATACGCGAGGATCAACCCCACGATCAGCGCCGCTTCCACACCCTCTCGCAGTGTAATGACAAGGGCTTCCATGCAAGTCCTTTCCCTAAAAACGCTTCTTGCGTTTGTGAAGCGCATCCGCGATAATCATCATATAGAGTAATAACATGATATTTATCATAAAAACAAGACACCTGTGTTAAGTTTCACATGGGCCGCTGTTGCAACCAGAGTTGCACCCTGGTTGCAACCCTGTCCTCCGATCTGCTACGGGAGCCGACCCTGACGTGTCCTCAATGAAGATGGGGCTGTACGCAGCCGAGATTTATCGATTGCAAGAAGATCACAGTGATGTACCCCTTTCCGCCATTGCCGATCAGGTGGATGTGTCGCTTCAGGCCGCCTCCCGCATGATCAATCGCCTGGTGGAAAAAGGCATCCTGACCCGCAAACCATATCAGGGCGTGCGGTTAACCCCGCAGGGTGAGACGATGGCGATGCCCGTCATCCGCCGCCACCGCCTGATCGAGGTGTTTCTCGTGCAGGTGATGGGCTTCGGCTGGGACGAAGTTCATGGGCTGGCCGATCACTTTGAACAGGGGATCAACGAGATACTTGAAGATCGCGCGTTTGAGCTGGCCGGTCGCCCGGAACGCTGTCCGCACGGGGAGCCAATTCCCAGCAAGGATGGCGTGATGCCTCATATCGAGGATGTCCCGCTGACCATGCTGGAACCCGGCAGCCAGGCCACCATCAGCCGCATCAAAGCCCACGAACCAGAAAAGCTGCGCTACTTCGCGCGCCTGAACATGCGCCCCGGCACGCCCATGAGGCTGGTCGATCAGGCTCCGTTCAATGGGCCGATGCGCATCGCCATTGAGAAGCACGAACACGTGATCGGCTACGATCTGGCGCAGGAAGTTCGCGTCTCGCTCCCCTGATGATCCTCTATCACATCACCACGCGCGCCGAATGGCAAGCCGCCCAGAGAGCGCGAAGCTACGCATCCGCCACCCTCACCGATGCCGGATTCATCCACGCATCTACAAGGGAGCAGGTGATCGAGGTAGCCAACGCCTTTTATCGCGGACAGCAAGACCTCGTCCTTCTTGTGATGGATGCCGATCTCCTTCGCTCTGAAATTCGCTGGGAGCCGCCCGATCATCCAACTAGCGGTGCGTCCGCCCCCCTGCCGGAACAGGATCTATTCCCCCACCTCTATGGTCCGATCAACCTTGACTGTGTAGTTCAGGTGCTCGACCTTATGCCAGATGCAGGAGGTCTCTTTGATCTCCCGGATGCGCTCCGCTGAAACTCCTCGCCAGATGACGGTGACGGTGCAATAGCGCGGGTTCCAAAAGTTCGCGCGTATTAACAAGATCAGGAAGCGGAATCGAACAGCGGGCGCAGATACTCCGACGATCCCGGCTTGTCCACCTATTGCAGCGAGTGCAAATTTCTCTGACATGAGTATAGTATTCGACACATCCCAATCATAAGGAGAAGACAGAATCATGGCTCAACCCGGTATCGTCGTAATGACTCAGCGCGAAAACGAGAAGGGCAAGCGCGAAGCCCTGTGGCGCGGTGCGCGCTATGTCATCGACCAGATGGCAGGTACGATCACCGTCACTAGCCAGGGCGCGCTGGCGAAGAAGTGGGTTCTTACCCTGCGCCCCGAACAGATTGGGGCGTTCACCATCGAACTGATCAGCGATACCCGCACGCTGGCTATGATGTATGGCGGCGGGCTGCTCGGCTACGGCGTGGCAGCCATCATGGGTCGCTGGGTCAAGATGCCCGTGATGGTCTTCACCCAGCCGATGGCCGAACCCGGTCAGCAGTGGATCCAAATCCGCGCTGGGGGGATGTCCCCGCGCAAGGTGCTTCAGGAGATAGCGACGAATACCGCCACCTTCCTGCGCGAACGAGGCTATCCCGGCGAGATGCCCGACCTGACCGACGAAACTCTCTGGAAGGCCCCGACCGCCGCCATCCTGGTTGGCTGCGGGGTTGTGCTGGCCGTGGTGCTGTGTATCTTCGCCGTGCTGGTCGCCATTGGTGCGTACTCCAACTAACGCTCCCATGCCCTTTGTCGATCTCAGCCACACCTTTGAAGACGGCATGCCCGGCTTCCGCATGA
>JAHEME010000370.1 GCA_024643825.1 Chloroflexota bacterium
TTCGAGATGGACGGGGGCAAGGGCAAGAACATCTTCAAGCGCATCGCTGGCTTTGCGCCGCTGCTCATTCCGGTTATGGTGGGGTCAGTTGTGGAAGGGGAGGAGATCACCGACGCGATGGACTTACGTGCGTTCGGGGTCGGGCCACGAACCTGGCTGCCCCAGCTTCACTACCGTGCTGGCGATATTGTGTACATCCTGTTCGGCGTTCTGATCGTCGCAGCGACTATCGTCGCCAAGCGTGCCGGATATGGCGGCCTGTGGATTCCGCCGGGCTGGATTTCATAATCCACACATCCGGTTAGCTCCCCAGATCGTAGCGCATCGCAGGGAGCACTCGGCCCGGAATGATCGTCGACTGCGCATCGCCGGTCTGCACTCCCCCCAGATGTAAATAGAACCCAATCGCGTTCGGTTCACTTTCGAAAATCATCGCGCGAAAGCTGCGCTTTCGCGCCACCTCGCAGGCAAAATCCCACAACCGTCTGCCGTATCCCTGCCCGATAAACGGCGGATCGACGAACAAGTCGTTAAGCACCATCACCTCAAGCTCCGCGCTTGCCTCCAGATTCACGAACCCGGCCATCGACTCCCCCACCATCAGCACGAACAATCCCCCCTCCTCAATGTCCTCCGACGTGATCAGCAGGCTCTCGGCGTGGGCGGTCATAAATGCCTCGTCATAGCCCCAATGCTGTTGGCTGCGGCGCATCAAGGCAGTGATGGCGGTATCTTCGTCGGGATAGGCAGGCCGGATGATCGGATCGGACATTCCAGAATCCTTACACATATACCTGCGCAGGCGCGCGGCTGAAGTTTCGATTATACTGGAGATGGACGAGCATACAACACAGCAGGCAGAGTGGGCAATGCAGCGAATACGAGCCTTCAACCCGATCCTGATCTTTGGCAGCGCCGCGGCTGTGGTGATCATTGCCGCCGCCGCAATCAACCTCGGCACAGAAGCCGCCAGCTTCCGCGTAGCGAACCTTTCGCCGGATGCCCCTCCCCTGGATGTCTACGTCGAAAATGTGGTCTATGAAACCGGGATGAGCTACGGGCAGATCGGTGAATGGCATACCAATAGTCGCAGTGGCGTGATGATCGTCACCGTGCGGTTAGCGGGAACCTCGCCAGAGAGTGCCCCCCTGCTCCGTGCAGAAGTGAATCTGCATCCCGGCACACCGTATGTGATCGCCGTCGCGAATCGTCTCGACCATCTGCAAATCGGCGCATATCCGATTGCGCTTGGCAACCTCAGTCCCGGGTTTGCACGGGTGCAGGTGCTTGATGCGATGCCTGATCAGCCGCGCATCGGCGTGCGGGCTGGCTCGGATGTGATCGCCAACGGATTAGGATACCTGGAAGACCCGGTATTCGCCGACGTGCCACCCGGCGAAGCGCGCATTCTCGGCTTTACGATGGATGTGCCCGCCACCCTGCTCCTCGATGAGACCTACCTCTTGCAAGCTGGGAGCGTCACCACAGTTATGATCGTCGGGCCGCCTGTGCAGACAATCTTACTGACGACGATTCCGTAAAGGTCGGCGCTATCCCTTCGTGACATTGGCCTTCTTCGCTGCGTACTCTTCGGAACTAAGCACCCCTGCCGCATGCAGCGCATCGAGGTTAGCGATCAACGCTTGCTGACTCGGGCCGCTGGCATTTGGCTTTCCCTCGCCATGCTCCAGATGCTGCTTGGCGTTGAGCATCGCCGACTTGAACTTCACAGGCCGCCCGATGCGCGTGAAGCGGTTGATGCCCATCTCGCTGGCGGTGAGTATCTGAATATCCCCATACCCGAACAGTCTGCCGAAAAAGGACTGCTCCAGCTTCACGTCATTGACCTTATCCAGCGACGAATCGGTCACGTTTTTGTTGAACACCCCAAACAACTGGATCACGCGATGGCTGGTTACCACATACTTGTGATTTGCCCAGATCAGATAGTCCTTGATGACCATCCCGAACGGGATCAGCAGCACGAGGTAGCCGAGTGCAGCGTACGAGGTACGTGCAATCTGCGTCCAGATTTGCGTCACCAGCACCGCGCCGAGGATCGTCAGCGCGAGTTCGGGCGCGGCGTCGCGCAGCAGCAGGAACCAGTGTTGATGCGCGGTATGCAGGATTTCTTCGTGTTCGCCCAGCAGTCGTTTCAGATAGCTATCTGTCATGGATGAATCCTCCATTGAGATGTAGGGTCAATCGCAGCACCTATGATACACTTGGTTGAAAATTCGTGTTCAACTGGATGTGCGATGAGTCATCCCGATCTACCCCTCAACCAGATTCTGCACGGCGACTCGATTGACCTGCTGGCGAAGCTGCCGGAGGCATCCGTCGATCTGATCTTCGCCGACCCGCCTTATAATCTCCAGCTTCAGGGCGATTTGTGGCGTCCTAATCAGACGCGCGTCGATGCTGTCACCGATACCTGGGATCAGTTTGAGAGCTTCGCCGCCTACGATACCTTCACCCGCGCGTGGCTGGGAGCCTGCCGCCGCGTGCTCAAGGAGACAGGAACCCTGTGGGTGATCGGCTCGTATCACAACATCTACCGTGTAGGCGCAGTGCTGATGGACCTCGGCTACTGGATTTTGAATGATGTTCTATGGATCAAAACTAACCCCATGCCGAACTTCAACGGGACACGCTTCACCAACGCGCATGAAACGCTGATCTGGGCGCAGAAGCATCAGGGCCAGTCGTACACGTTCAATTATCAAGCGATGAAAGCCTTACACGGGGAACTTCAAATGCGGTCGGATTGGGTGCTGCCGATTGCGACTGGCTCAGAGCGCATGCGCGTCAACGGGGCGAAGGCGCATTCGACGCAGAAGCCGGAGTCGCTGCTTACCCGTGTGATCCTATCCAGCAGCAATCCCGGCGATGTGGTGGTCGATCCGTTCTTTGGGACGGGGACAACGGGGGCAGTCGCCAAGAAGCTGGGCCGCCAGTGGATCGGGTTGGAGCGTGACGCCGATTACATCGCGGTAGCGCAGGCACGCATCGACGCGATAGAGCCGCTGCCGCAGGAGACCCTCACATGGCACGATTCGCGCAAGCAGCCCCGCATCCCGTTCGGCTCGCTAATCGAGCGCGGGCTGATCGTGCCGGGGCAAACGCTGCGCTTCGCCCCACGAGAGGGCATCACCGCCACGATTCTGGCGAACGGGCATCTGCGTTCCGGCAGCATTGAGGGATCGATCCATAAAATCGGCAGGGCTATCCTCGATGCACCCTGCAATGGATGGGAACACTGGCTGTATCAAGATGCAGAATCGGGCACATGGGAGATCATCGACCGCCTGCGAGAGATCGTGCGGCAGCAGGGTCTTCCCGCCGAACCGGAATAAAAAGAGGGCCGCGCATGCGACCCTCTCGTTTTTTTACCCGGCATCTCTGCGAGAACGTATCAGCAGCAGGGGGCGGTCTACCCGTTGCAGCACCCCCGCCGCCACACTGCCATAGAATACGCGCGCCAGACCGCCGCGCCCGTGACTCGCCATCGCGATCAGATCGACTTCTTCCGAAGCGGCGACGGCAATGATGCCTTCCACCACCGCCCCTTCGACCATCTGCACTTTGGCATTGATCCCCATCCCCCGGAGTTCGCCGCTGCGGGAGGCGAGATACACTTTCGCTTCTTCGATGCGACGCTCCCGATCCGCTACATACGATTGCACCTGCGACTCGTGTGGCTCGACCATCACCGGGCCGGGTTCAATCACGGAGAGAAGGATTACGGTCGATTCAAACGTGCGTGCCAGGCTCTCGACGTGCGGCAGGATGGCTTCTGCGCGTCCGGAACCATCCAGCGGAACAAGGATTTTTTTGTACATAGCTTCCTTCCGAGGGGCTGTGACGGAGGATAGAGGCCCGGCAGCACTCAGTGCGCGTGCTGCCGGGGTTGGCGCTCAGAACACTTAGTCGTGAAGGATCGTTAACGTATCACCCGTATATGAGCCAGACTTTCCATTGGTTAGCTGTAACTCAAAGATGATAGTTTCGTCGGAAAGCTCGCCGCCACCGTCATCAGTGATGCTGATGATAATTTCCTTATCATCTGTGTTTCCAGCCGACCAGGAGACAGTGGTCGGACTCACCGCGTAGTCAAAGCCATTATCCGCCGTTCCACCGGCGA
>JAHEME010000371.1 GCA_024643825.1 Chloroflexota bacterium
GCTGGCGGTTCAGTTGATGGCACATGGTTTGAAGCCCTACACCCTGGGAATGGATAACTACTTTCTCAACCGAGACGATACCCCGCGCGATGCGGATGGCAACCTCGATTTCGAGAATCTGCACGCCGTCGATCTTGACCTGTTCAACGAGCATCTGCTCAAGCTGATGGACTGTGAGGAAGTGGAGATTCCGCATTTCAATTTCATCAGCGGGATGCGAGAGCCAGGTCAGAAGATTCAGCTTACGCCCGACCATGTGATCATTGTGGAGGGCATTCACGGGCTGAACCCGGAACTCGTAGGCCAGATTCCCGCCGAAAAGGTGTTCCGGCTGTACGTCTCGTGCCTCACGCAGTTGAACATCGACCGCCACAACCGCGTGCCTACCACCGATATTCGGCTGCTGCGACGCATGGTACGTGATGCCGATACACGCGGCTACAGCGCACACGATACGCTCTCCCGCTGGCCGAGTGTGCGCGCAGGCGAAGCCCAGTGGATCTTCCCGTATCAGGAGAACGCGGACGTGATGTTCAACTCCGCGCTGGTGTATGAACTGGCGGTGCTGCGCCCGGTCGCCGAGCCGCTGCTGCGGCAGGTGGATCCGGGATCGCCGCGCTACATTGAAACCAAGCGGCTGCTGGCGTTTCTGAGCTGGGTGCGGCCCATGAAGCGCATCGACCTGATCCCGGATAACTCCCTGCTGCGTGAGTTTGTCGGTGGCAGCATCCTCGATGACTATACGCCGGGTATGCAGAATCGGGAGAATGGCAATGGAAACGGGAATTTTCAGAACGAGCATTAGCGATGCCTCCACGTCTGGTTGAGGTGTTTGCCGTAGGGCAGCAGGTTGAAGTGCGCTTCGGCGGGGATCAGTGGGTGCGCGGAGTCGTGACCGCACACGATCACCCCGGTGTGTGGGTGCTGATGGCGGATGGTCGCGCGTGGTTCGTGACCAATCGAGCGAACATCCGCATCGCTGATGATCCGCAGGAAAATTGACCACCCCTTCCGCGAAAAACCGTTGTACAATGTGGCTAACAAACGGTTTACCAGAGGTGGAAATTGATAGACGAAGAGGAGTTCTTTTTCTACTGCCCGTGCTGCGGCGCGGAGGTCTCGGTGCTGCTTGATCTGACGATTCGGCATCAGAAGTACATCGAAGACTGTGAAGTATGCTGCTGTCCCGTCGAGATCGCCTTCACCATCGAAGATGACGAAATCGTAGAGTTCGACGCACAGCCTGCGTGACGAGGAGACTTCTTGACCTGGCAGCAAAGCGCCGGACGGACAACTTGCGCCGTCGATTGTGAGTTGGCAGCGCCCGCAGACCGGATCATCTATGCCGAAGCTTTGCCCCAAGATCATCATCGAAGGCACACGCTTAACGCACAAGACCGACATCGCCTTTGCGCTCAACGAACATCCTCGCATCGTTGGCCCGCGCAACTATCGCTATCATTCTCCGCTGATTTCGGCAGAGTGGTGTGGCTTCACCAACTTCCCCTGGGGGCGTGGGTTGATCAACTTTGCGCCGGAAGAAGAAGCTCAGGCGATGGAAACCTACCAGACATGGGTACGGCTGATTGAGCTTCAGCGCTATTACTCATGGATCATAGATCGCTTTCATATCTCGACCCGCATGGTTCAGCAGCAAATCAATGGTGTGGACTACGACTTCGGCTGGTTGGAAGATCGCCTTGTGGCGCTGGGCTTCCGCCTGATCTTCGTGACCCGCAGGCCGGAATCATTTGCTGCCGCCAGAGAAGAACGTTTGAAGATCTCCGGCAACCCCTCGCAATATGACGATCTGAGCGTGTTTGTCCGGGATCAGGAGGTCATGCGCTCACTGGTGGCTGACTCAAAACTCCACTGCCTTGAAGTCGACATCTCCGATGATGATGTGCCAAAAGTAGTCGAGTCGATTGCTGACTGGCTGGACTGCACAGGCGGCCTATGGGCAGTTGAGCCATAAAATATCAGCCTCCCTCTTGACATTCCCCGCAAGATCGCATACCCTCTCTTTTCAGACCGAACGGTCGGTTTACGGAGGTTCGATGTCGAAGGGCGAGCGCACGAAGGAAAGAATTCTCGAACGGGCTGCCGGCGTGTTCAACCGGCAGGGCTACTTCGGCGCGTCGCTCGCGGACATCATGGAAGCGACCGGGCTGGAAAAAGGCGGCATCTACAATCACTTTGCCAGCAAGGATGACCTCGCGCTGCAAGCCTACGATTACGCGGTCGGGCTGGTGAATGACCTATTCAGTGAGGCGTTGAAGGGCAAGCGCAACGCCATCGACCGACTGCGGGCCATCGCGGGCGTGTATCGGGGGATGCCGCAGGGCGTGCCCGTCGCGGGGGGCTGCCCGGTGCTGAACACCGCCATCGAAGCCGACGATGCACACCCGATTCTGCGGCAGAAGGCGCAGGCCACAATGGACGAGTGGCAGGCGGTGGTGCGTCGCGTAGTGGCACGGGGGATCGAGCGCGGGGAAGTCCGCGCGGATGTTGACCCCGATGAAGTCGCCACGCTGCTGATCGCCACCCTGGAAGGGGCGATCATGATGAGCAAGCTGTATGGGGATGCAGCGCACATGGATCGGGCGGTCGATCACCTGGAATGGTACTTTGAGACGAGTCTACGGATGGATAGCGGATAGCGTATGGCTGATAGCTGATGGCCCTTTTATTTTCGCAAGAAACAGACCGAACGGTCTGAATTCATCACAAGGAGAGAGACCGATGGAAACAACCCCAGTGAAGGCCCCGGCGAGGGAACTGGAAAGTACGGCGATTGTGCGCTTTCAGGATTGCGACCCGTTCGGGCATCTGAACAATGCGCGGTACATCGACTACTTCATGAACGCGCGCACGGATCAGGTGGAGGCGGCCTACGGGATCGTGCTGATGAAGCCCGGCGACGAGCAAAGCTGGGTGGTAACACGCAACTATCTGGCCTACCTGCTCCCGGCAGGGATGGGCGAAACAGTGCGCATCCGCACACGGATGATCCGCTCCAGCGAGACTTCGGTGATGATCGAAGGAGTGTTGGAGGACATCGAAGGCAAGCGACCCAAGGCCGTCGCCTGGATCGACTTCACTTATGTGAGCGTGACGACGGGCCGCCCTGCGCGTCATGGAGAGGACTATATGGATTTGTTCGGCCAGATTACGCTCCCGAATATCGAGGCGATGGGGTTCGAAGAGCGTGTTGAGGCGGTACGGACAGAGTACAGAGAGGCTCGGAAGAACGGGCGGTAGGTTCATTCACATCCCTGCGCTCAAGACTGGAGCGCAGGGATGCAGCGTTTTCTCTACTCGGAGACGCTCATGCCGAGGCGCTCCGGTTTGAACTCACCTGGCTGCGGATCGAACAGAACGTCATACCACTGGGCAGATGTGTCTAAGCCAACCACGAACTCGGCGCGGAACGCCCCCGATTCGTCAGGAGTGACTTCGACGGCGTAGTACGGGATCATGGTCGTGGTGACCTCGTCGGTACGGGCCGGGTCCGGCGCATACAGGGCGATGATCATGCTGCGCCCGGCTTCCCACCCCTGCCCCGCATAGATCACCTTATCCCCGGCGTGGAACGGATCAAACAATGGCGTCAGGAACGGGTCGAGTGGATCGTCGCTGCGCGTGATGCTGTAGATTGGCTCCGGGGCATCGACGGTCACAGAGCCGGAGGCGAACGTCTGTCCATCCTGCTCGGCCTGCACGAACCAATCGCCGTACTGCTGGGCAGCCGGGAATATCGGCCAGAGCGAGACAGGCGTGCGATCCTGGTCGCTGGCGATGAAACCGATTTCTGATGCGTAAGAAGTCACATTCGCACCCTGGGAAAGCACCATCGGAACCCCGGAAGAGGTATCGACGGTGAACGTGCGCTCGTAGGCCAGCCCACTGGGAGCGATCAGCCGTACGGTGAACTGCCCCCCATCCTCGATGTGCGGAATGTCGTAGAGACAAAGTTCCTTGGAATCCCAGCCGATATGATATAGGCCGACTGTCACAGATGGATCAACCTCTTCGCAGCCGCCGCCACCGCCACCGCCGCCGCCACCCCGCTCGGTTGGGATTTCATATTCAGGCAGGGTGCTGACATCAATGGCATTGGTCGTGAACCCGCCC
>JAHEME010000013.1 GCA_024643825.1 Chloroflexota bacterium
TTTTCATGCGTGTGGAGAAACTTCTCCCCGCACCTGCGCGACTCTTATATACTCTCAACGACTGGCAATGATTCATCTGCCTGTTTGGAGGTGACGAAAAATAGCAACCCGACAATCGCTAGCACCCCGGCTAACTGGAACATGGTTTGTGGCCCCACCATATCGTAAAGCAGCGCCCCTAGCAGAGCACCAGATCCACCCGCCAACCCAAACATCACCGCTCCTAAAGCTGCTTGTGCGCTGGCCCCCAGTCCCGCTGGCGCAATCTGTCCGGCGTATACCACCGCTGCAATCCATAACGCCGAAAATGTCAGGCCATGTAGTAATTGGGCGGCGACCGCCCAGCGCGGGTCCACGATGAGGGAGTACGCGATAGCTCTAACCACGAAGGCGATGAAAGCCATGATCAACATACCTCGCGGCTTCATTTTCCGCAGGAGCAGAGGGGATAAGATATAAACGGGAAGCTCGCTGATGCCTGCGGCTGCGATGGAAAGCCCATATAAGGATTCCCCTGCGCCCAGTTCGTTCAGGTAAATCACGAAATAGTTGTTGAGGATCGAATAACCAGTCCCCGCAAGAAAGATGGCCAAAAGAAAATTGAGCCATTGTTTATTCGATGAGAGGCTGCGAAAGCCTGCCATAAAAGAGCCTGATTCAAGCGGCGGTGGAGCGGGTAGGCGGCTGGAGATCCAGGCCGTTAGAGCCATCAGGATCAAGTAGGTGATAAATATCGTCGATATACCGTAACTCTCGGCAAGGATACCTGCGCCCCAGGCTGAAAGACCGAAACCCACCGCGCCCCATATCCGCAGTTTGCCGTATTCATCCGAGGATTCGCCAAGGAGTTGGAGCGAAGCGTTATCAGCAAGCGGGATGATCGGCGCATTCATAATCGCATGGAACAAAACCAGAATCGCCAGTGCGCCAAACACCTGAGCCTGTATCAGACCAGCGACCGGGAGCATCGTACCCAGGATGACCAGCGGAAGCAGGCGTTTATGCACGTGCAGCGCATCGGCGACACCTCCCCAGAGTGGCGAAGCAACCAGGACAGTAATGGTAGGCAGGGCCGCAAGGATACCAATCTGCTTTGTGCTCATCCCTGCTTGCTGATAATAGAGATTCAGGTAGGGGAATAAGACACCGGCAGCCGCATAGTACATAAAGTAAAAAAGTGACGCCAGTTGACGTAAGTTCATGGCATTCTTTCGCAGACCGGGGGAATATCTGGCGTATGATATGTCTGGGTTCTTTGACTTTCCAGGCCAGGAACGCCCACCCTGTCAGGGTAAACGCGCCAAACAGGGTAAAATACCCGACCCAGCCGATAATCCGTTCCGCTCTGGCTTAATCCCCAAAAAACGAAAACTGCATAGAACACCGCCACACCCGGCGCCATAAACGCTGTACCGTTTACCGTTGTTCGTTTATGGGACAGCCTTTCATGGAATACAGAGACAAAATGCTGTCGCCAAATGCCCATATAATTCCATCATCAGAATTGATGCTGAAGTTATGTTTGAAATGTGCGGTGACCTGCGGTTCGATTGACGAGTCTGGCAGCAGGCTAAAGAACTATTGCAGGAGTTGCTGAAGTTGCACAAAATCAGGATGCTGTGATCGCCTGAATCGCCTGTTTTGCCAATTCCGCGGCTTTCACGGCAGCTTGCGCTACGAATATTTTCCGGCTGGAATGCGGATCGAAACCACGCCCATCGCTGTTCTCAGCCAACAGTAGTTGATCCCAGGCCTGTTCATAGAGTTGGCGGGCGGCGTTGGTGTTTAGCCCCTGGGTCTCAGCGATAGTGAGAATACCCTCCGCCGTGCGGATATGTTCGCGGGCATCGGCTTCGAGAATGTTCAACCGTTCACGGCCCTGTCCGCGCAGCCAGCGATCTAACGCATCATTGCCGCCTTTACTTTCGGCGTAGACCGTTTCCTCCGGCGGATGTTCGTCAATCCATTCGGAGATGGTTGTGAACTGTACATAAGAAAGCGACTCCAGCGCCTGATATAAGCGATGCATATCCGCCAGACCGGGGGGATCGCCAGGCAGACTGTCGCCTTCGCTCAGGCCAAGACGCGCAATGCCGGAGAAATACAGAAATTCCGCATCAGTCTTAAGCGCCAGAAGCTGGTCGTTTGCGACCCCGGCATGGAATGCTTCCAATTGCTTGAGATAAGCATCCAGACCTTCGCCAGATTCCGCAAGATCCCAGATCGGGCCGCGTAGGGCGTCATGCGCCAGGATGCCAGTGATGCTTGTGCCATTAATTCCCTGTAATTTGACAGTGCCAGGAAAAGCGTTGGTCCCGGCATAGGCAGGAACCAGTGCTTCGTAGACGATCACCCAGTTGATGCCAAGCTCTGGCATGATTTGAGGCAGGGTCACATCCCAACTGACTTCCGGCAGGAGCAAACCTGCGGGGCGAATTCCCCAGGCCTCTTCGTCCGCATCAAGCCCCAATGCCAGTTGACGCCGAACATCTTCATACGGGATCAGTGTGAGAACGGGGTGGGTATAGGTGTACGTGCCAATGGCGATCTGACCGCGTGCCTGCATTGCCCTCACACGTTCAACAATTTCGGGGTAACCTTTCAGGAGGTATCTATCCGTATAGCCAGTGAAGAAGAAATCGGCTTTGATCGCTGGATAAGCGTCGTAAAGATCAAGCAGAGGGATGATCCCCTCCGTCACCAGTAAATCTGTTTTGTCGACAGGTTGTTCTGCAAATTGAAGATTGAAATTGTGCAGAAATGATACATGTAATTTCGGAGCCATTACGCCCTCCTGAAATCAATTATGTGGAAAAATATGTTGATCTACTCTGTTACTTCTCGATACGGAAGCAGCAGTTCAACCGCCGCGCCCAGGACGCCAGTCTCGCCACGCGTTTGGCCTAAAACGATCTCAGTTCCGGCATAATAATCGCCGCCCATACGAGCAAAGGATCGGTGATACCCGCCGACCAGTTCATCAAAACGCTGCTGGCAGGCTTCTAGCAAAACAGGCCCGGCTTCGGCGGTTCCGCCAGTGAGCGCGATTCGGTTGGGGAGATAAATAACGGACAGTGAGGCCAGCGTCTGCCCCAGATAGAATCCAATTTGGCGCATGACTTCGCCAGCAATCGGGTCATCGCCTTTACGGGCGGCGGCGATGACCTCATAGGCAGTTATATCTCGCTCATACTGTTCATGCGCCAAACGCTCGATCCCTTCGACGCCGCATAGGGCCTCGGCACAACCTTTACAGCCAGAGGAGCAAGCCGGGCCACCCGGTTCAAGGATGATGTGGCCGGTATCCCCGGCGCAGCCGCCGACGTAGCGCAGTGGTTCTCCATTGATGATTACCCCAGCGCCTAACCCGGTTCCAATGGCCAGACAGAGAAACCGGCGTATACCGCGCCCGCTGCCATAGTAATATTCAGCCAGCGCGTGGGCCGTCAGATCGTTGTTGACGCTAACGGGAAGATCAAAATTCTCTTCCATGAGTGCCCGCAGATTGACACCATGAAGAGCCGGCGTATTGAAGCAGAGAATAGGGCCAGTACGGGCATCATCAGCATAGCCATGCAACGACATCCCAATCCCGACGACTTCCCCCTGTGCATGATCGAGAACTTCGCGGATAGTCTCAACCAACGTTTGAAGAAATGTGGAAGGATCATTCCCTGTCGCGTTGGTGAGGAATCGGCGAAAGTCCTTAATCTCGCCGGCTGCATTAACCAGTCCGATTTTTGTATTCGTCCCGCCAATATCGAAGCCTAATGCGACATGTTTTGACATAGTTGATGATAACTTGACTGAGGTGGAACATGTGTTTGCTGCATAGTGATGGATGATGCTATACTGCGCGCGGGCACTAACCACAGTTTTTCGTTCCTTGAAAGAGCGAAGTTTGTGACCGTTTTCAGTATATAATGCCATCAGGCCGAGTTAGTATACTTGGTATACTAACCTACCGATGGCATCATTGTATCATAGGAGTTGACTGGATGCAATGCGATCTGATGTATCAGCAAATTAAAGCACTCAAGCTAGAAACAGCAAAAGAGTAATGAGCACTACACACCTATGGGAACGCGAAATCCTGATCGATCAACGGTCAAGGCAGCCTCTTTTTTTGCAGGTTAAAGAAGGATTAAAAAACTGGATTCGCAATGGATTACAGGGTGGCAGTCTGTCAGAAGGCGACCGAGTTCCTTCCCAAAATGAATTAAGCGAGACTCTGAGGGTAAGCGCCATCACAGTGAAACGTGCCTTGAACGAGTTACAGCGTGAAGGGTACATCCAGCGCATTCAAGGGCGAGGCTCCTTCATCGCCAAGAAACATAAACTCGAATTGAAACTAGAGCATCTTTACAGCCTGACAACCGTTGCAGAATCATTCGGGATGGTTCCTGCCCGGCAGGTTCTGGAACTCAAAGAGGTTAAGGCCAGTCGCAGAGTTGTCCGGTATCTGGAAATTGAGGACGATGTTCCGGTTGTGAAACTCGTGAGGCTCCGTCTGGTTGATGATATCCCGCTGGCGGTTGATACTTCTTTTCTCCCATTGCGCTTGTTCCCTGAATTATTAATGGATGAACACAGCCATGGGGCACTCTATGATCTGATGAAGACAAAATATGGCATTGAACCAGTTCGGGTGCATGAATACCTTGAGCCTGTTTTAATCAATGATTTTGAATCGGAAGCGTTGCAAGTGCCAGTCGGGTCAGCTGCAATGCTGGCTGAACGGATCGCCTACAGCGCCGATGATGTGCCGATTGAATATAATCAAAGTGTGCTGCGGGGCGATATGTGCCGATTCTCAGTCGATATGCATAAAGGAAGCCTGAGTGGTTAAGAGTGTTGTTATGCCAGATAAAGAATTAACTCTCTCTGATTTTCGCCCTCAATCCAAACTTATTGTTAAAGAAACGGCGATAACCAAGCCGCGTTTTCCGGTCATTGACGCCCACAACCATCTGGGTGAAACATTTGGCGGCGGATGGATCAATAAACCTGTAGCTCAACTACTGGAAGTTCTTGATGAAGCTGATGTTCAGGCTTTTGTTGATCTGGATGGTGGCTGGGGAGAAGCGATTCTGGATAAGCACATGGCGCACTTCAAAGCTGCCGCGCCAGAACGTTTTCTCCATTTTGGCGGTGTGGATTGGAGCCAATGGGCGGAGCAAAAGAATCGATTTGGAGAGTGGTCGGCTGACCGCTTTCGGAGACAGGTTGCTCGTGGTGCGCAGGGTTTGAAAATCTGGAAAGGGCTGGGGCTAAATGTTCAGGATCATGAGGGGCGGCTGGTAGCGGCTGACGACGAACGCCTTGATCCGGTCTGGGCGGCGGCTGGCGAGTTAGATGTTCCGGTGATGATCCATGTTGGCGATCCGGTCGCATTTTTCGACCCACTGGATCACACCAACGAACGCTGGGAAGAACTTAACGCCCACCCTGACTGGCAGTTTCCCTCGCCGCCATACCCGCCATTTATGTCTATCATGGAGTCTCTGGCGCGGCTGGTTAAGCGTCATCCACAGACGATATTTATCGGTGCTCATGTGGGATGTTATTCAGAAAATCTGGGCTGGGTGGGGAATGTTCTGGATCAGAGTCCAGACTTCTATGTCGACATCAGCGCACGGATTGGAGAATTGGGCCGCCAGCCGTATACCGCTCGTCGTTTCTTCCTGCAATACGCTGACCGGATTTTATTTGGAACCGATATGGGGGCCAGCGTAGATGGCTACCGATTACACTATCGTTTTCTTGAGACAGATGACGAGTATTTCAATTACGGCTTATCGCCTATCCCCGGTCAGGGGCGCTGGTATATTTACGGTTTGCACCTCCCGGACGATGTGCTGGAAAAAATCTATTATCAGAATGCACGACGTGTGCTACGCCTCGATCCGTGATGTGCCTATGAGTAGCCCGGGTAGGCGAGATGCCAGTCATCACAATCATCAGGAGGCTTGGTAAATATCAGTAAAGCCACTGGCTCCCGCTTCGCAACTACCCACATCTGCCGCAGCTACGTGTTGAAGTCTGCCCCCGCCGAATGTAGCCCTCAGCTAGAGCATTGACCAACATCCCTTGAGCCTGCCCGAAATGTGCTCTCTCAGAGTGAGGGGATTCATACGCCAAACCCATTGACGCATCATGCCTGTTGACAAACCCGAACAAAATAGATTAGGATATGATTGAATGTGATTGAATGTGATTGATTGTGTCTGTTTGCGCATTAATGCCCACTGAAGGTTCCCATGCTGAGTGTGCAAAGACAACGGGAAATTCTAGCATATATTGCCAGCAATAAATCAGTTCAAGTTACGGATTTGAGCGACACCTTCAACGCCAGCCAGGCGACAGTGCGTCGGGATTTGAAGCAAATGGAAGAGGAAGGCCTTATCCGGCGTGTGCATGGTGGGGCAGTCTACATCGAACCAGAAGCCGAATCCCCCGCAATGCTGAGGAAATCGCATCAAGCGGCTTATAAGCAGCGTATTGGGCAAGCAGCAGCAGAACTGGTCCAGGATGGTGAGACAATCATCATCACCAGTGGCACGACAACCGAAGCGGTGCTGCCCTACCTTGCCAATAAATCCGACCTGACGGTGATCACCAATGCACTCAATATCTGCTACCAACTGGTTCGCTATCCTCAGGTCAGCACCGTCGTTCTGGGCGGCTGGCTTCGGCATTCCGAGTTCTCGCTACTAGGCCATCTAACCGAACAGGCCCTACAAGGGCTGCGCGCCGACAAGATATTTCACGGCGTATTCGGGATTAGTCCTATACATGGTTTAACTGGTTCTTATTTTCAAGAAGCGCAAACAGATAAAGCTCTGATTAATGCAGCTGATGAACTAATCGTCTTGGCGGATCACAGTAAATTTTACCAGGTCGGTCCCATCCAATTAGCCTCATTGGATAGCATATCGAAGGTTCTGACGGATACGGAAGCGCCGGACGCTGATGTCGAAGCGCTTCGCAGCATGAGCATCACGGTTATGCAAGTATAAAACGAATGGGCGATTTTTTACGTCAATCTATTGGGAGAAGCGCCTTATATGCAGGAAGAGCAAGGTGATTGAATGACAAATCAGGTAGAACAGTACCATACGTTCCAGGAGATCATGAATCATGCAGTCGCTTGGCGATCTGCGCTCAAAGATGTGGAGGCCAAGGCGGAAGGTTTACGCGCTCTCTGGAAGCCTGATGAAATCGATGAAGTCATTTTCGAGGGTTGTGGCTCCACATATTATTTGTCCAGGACAGCAGCGGACATCTTTCAGGGAACGCTTGGAGAGGTTGGAAAAGCAGTTCCATCGTCGGACGTAGTGCTATTCCCCAATATTGTATTAGCTGGAAATGCCCGGCGGATGATGTTCGTGATCAGCCGCTCAGGAGAGACGTCGGAAACGATCAAGGCGATTGAGGTTTTTCGAGAGCATGGTGGTGAATTAATCGTCGGCATAACCTGTTATGAAGAAAGTACGCTCGGAAAAACGGCTTCGCTTGCCCTTGTTGCGCGTGAAGGCCATGAAAAGAGTGTCGCCCAAACGCGTTCCTTTTCATCGATGCTGGTTGCAGTACAGGCGATATGCAAGGTGCTGGCTGGGCAAACCCTTGATGGGCGCTTCGGTGAAATCCCTGAACTCAGTGTGGCCCTTCTAGAAATGTACTCCGGGCTTGTCAAACAGATAGGCGAAGACAGCCGCCTGGATCGATTTTTCTTTCTAGGAAGTGGCCCTTTCTATGGTTTAGCCTGTGAAATCATGTTGAAGATGAAAGAAATGTCTCTCAGCTACGCCGAGGCCTTTCACTTCCTTGAGTTTCGGCATGGGCCAATGTCAATGGTTGACGATAAAACTCTGATCGTCAGCCTGGTGTCTGAGCAGGCGCATGATTATGAGGCCAGCCTGATGGCTGACATGCGATCTCTAGGAGCACGAGTTCTGGCAGTCACTCCTGTTGAATTGACCCCGGATCAAGCTGATTATCAAGTTATTTTGCCTGAAGGATTGAACGATCTGGAGCGTGGCGCATTATACCTGCCTGTATTACAGCTTCTGGCATTTTATCGTTCGGTACATAAGGGTCTCAATCCGGATCAACCCCGTCATTTAACTGCCGTTATCAGCCTTGATATGAATAAGGCCAACTCTCAATGAGACATCCTCATCATGAGGTGCAGTGAACGACATACTGGAGGTAAGGAGGTGGCTATCTCTAAGATATAGAAGCTCCACAGTGGAAGGAGAAGAATAGGTATAGACAACCTCTCATCTGGATCTACTTAAGGAGAATGACTATGAAGAAGTGGTTTCTTTTAATAGCGGTTCTGCTTATCAGCATTCTCGTGCTTTCAGCTTGCGGCCCTTCAACTGGCGGCGAAGAAGCTGTGAGTGGTGGTGATGCTGCTACTGCCGAACCATCTGGTGGCGGCGAAGCGCAGGCCGAAGCAGTCGAACTTACCTTCAGCGTCTGGGGAGATCCCGAAGAACTGGCGATCCTCCAGGAAATCGCCGACGCTTTCCAAGCAGAAAACCCGAATATCACTGTGACTGTGACCGTATCGGACTGGGACACTTACTGGGATAAGCTCCAGACAACACTGGCTGCGGGCAATCCCCCGGATGTGTTCTCGATGGATGCACCGCTTTATCTGGATTATCAGTCGCGTGGTGTGCTGCTGAATCTTCAGCCCTATATGGACGCAGAAAGTTTTGATCTGTCGGACTACTATGAGGTTTCGCTGCAATGCTACCAGACGGAAGATGGCTACTACGGTCTTCCACGGGATGTTCAGCCTATCGTAATGTACTACAACAAAGACATGTTCGACGCGGCTGGCGTAGCATATCCAGACGAGACCTGGACATGGGAAACGCTGGTAGAAGAAGGTCAGAAGCTTACCCTGGATACGGATGGGGATGGCATTACTGATCAGTATGCTTTGTGGGCTGACCTCTGGGATATGGAACTCTATTGGGGTGCAGCTGTCTGGCAGAATGGCGGCGAAATCCTCGGAGAGGATTTCTCGAAGACCCTGCTTGGCGAACCCGCAGCCATGGAAACATGGCAGTATATCTATGACATGATTTTTACGTCTGGAATCATGCCTACACCAAGCACTGCTGAGCAATTTGGCGACCCGTTTGAGTCTGGCAACGCTGCCATGACGCCTGCTGGCCACTGGGTTGTTCCTTACTACAGTGGTGTTGACTTCGACTGGGACGTCGCCCCCCTGCCCATGGGTAAAGAGCGTGTCTCGATGGTCAACAGCGTTGGTTTCGTAGCCGCCAATGCTTCCAAGCATCCGGATGAGGCCTGGGCCTTCTTGAAATATCTGGTTGGTGAACCCGGCCAGTCACGCGTTACCAGTCTGGGCCTTGGTGTTCCCGCCCTCAAGTCCATCGCTAACAGCGATGCCTACCTCAATCAGCCGACCAAGGCTATCAACCACGAGTTGTTCCTTCAGACGATGGACTATGCACGTGTGAAGCCATGCTTCCGTGGCTACGAGGAATGGGCCACGCTTTTCGGAGACGGAATGTACTCAATCTGGCTGGGTGAAGCTGGCCTGGAAGAAACCATGAATGACCTGGTTCCACAGGCAGACGCGATCCTGGCGGAAGCTCAACAGTAGCAATCGACTAACGTTAATACAATCCAGGGATAGCAGATTAATCTGCTGTCCCTGGGCATTCCGGTGAAACGACTATGCAAAGTGGCATACATTTACGAAAAGGCGAGAAATTCTGGCTATGGATTCTTCTCGCGCCTACGCTGTTTGGACTCGTATTTGGAACACTGGGGCCAGTTCTTGCTGCTTTTGGTATCAGTTTCATGGATTGGGATGTCATCACTCCTCCCACCTTTAACGGGATTGGCAATTACACACGTCTATTAGCCGATCCCACCTTTGGCAAGGCGCTCAAGAATACACTGTACTATGCTGGCGTCACAGTTCCCGTCGCTGCGATTCTCTCCTTGTTGCTGGCAATGGTGATGAACCAAAAAATCAGGGCGATCACCTGGTATCGCACCATCTATTTTTTGCCAGTGGTCTCGTCAACCATCGCCGTTGCTCTGGTGTGGTCATGGATCTATTCAAAAGACTTTGGCTTACTGAATTATGCCCTGCGGCAGGTTGGGATAGAACCAGTTGCCTGGTTGGCCAGTTCAAAATGGGCGATGCCAGCGGTGATCATTATGGGTATCTGGGGACAATTAGGGACCGGGATGATCATCTTTCTCGCCGGGCTGCAATCGATTCCTCAATCCTATTATGAGGCGGCCGAGGTGGATGGTGCCAATCAACTGCAAAGACTTCGACATATCACCCTGCCCCTGATCACCCCCAGCCTCTTCTTTTACATCATTATCACCATGATTGACGCCTTCCAGGCCTTTGAGCAAATCTATATTATGACGCGTGGTGGCCCAGCAAACGCAACCACAACCATTGTGTATTATATCTACCGTAATGCATTCCGTAACTTCAAGATGGGATATGCAAGTGCTCAGGCCGTTGTTTTCTTCTTGATCATCATGATATTGACATTGATTTACTGGCGACTCCAGGAGAAATGGGTGTTCTACGATGGCTAGTATGCAACAAGCTCCTGATCACAGGACAGGGATGTCTGTCATAAAAAAGTTCCTGCAAGGCCGGAGTTTCCACCAGAGGGTACAATCGATTCTAAGCCATAGCATTTTGCTGGTCGGGGCTGTCATTATGATTATCCCCTTTGTCTGGATGCTTTCCACATCATTCAAAGCCCCAGGGAAAACCTTCGTTTATCCACCAGAATGGATCCCTGATCCCGTCGTCTGGCAAAATTACCCTGAAATGTGGACAGCGCTGCCGTTTAACTGGTTTGCCTTCAACAGCTTTAAGATCGGGATTCTTTCAACAATTGGGCAGGTGCTCACCTGCTCGATGGCAGCTTTTGCCTTTAGCGCCTTGAATTTCAAGGGACGCGATACGCTTTTCTTGCTTCTGATCGCCACCTTGATGATCCCTTATCAGGTGACACTGATTCCGTCCTTCATCCTGTTTGCCAGGATTGGCTGGGTCGGGACGCATTTGCCCCTATGGGTTCCAGCTTTCTGGGGGGGGGCCTTTGGTACATTTCTGCTGCGCCAATTCTTCCTGACCATTCCCCTGGAACTGGCCGATTCGGCGCGCATTGATGGCGCAAACATCTGGCAGATTTTCTGGCATATTTACCTGCCTCTGGCTAGACCAGCGATGGCGACTCTGGGTATCTTCACGTTTATGTGGAGTTGGAACGATCTGCTCAACCCCCTGATCTATGTAACTGAGTTGAAACAATTGACGCTTACCGTTGGCCTGAGTCTCTTCCAGAATCAACGCTTTGGTGGGCAGTGGCCTTTAATGATGGCCGGAGCAGTGGTCAGCATCTTACCCATCCTGATCGCCTTTTTCGTAGCCCAGAAGTACTTTATTCAAGGCATCGCCATGACCGGCATTAAGCGCTAAAACTCTGGAGAAAATGATGGCAGAACACGATAAATCTGTCCGTCTGGCTTTATTTGGGCCGGGCGGATTTGGCAATGAGCGTGCCCGTGCTATGCATGCTAATCCTCACATAGAGTTTGTCGCCTGCTACTCCCCCATCGAGTCTGAAATGCGGGCCTGTCATGAGCAATTTGGTGCACGGGTGGTTGAGACGGAAAACGGCATATGGGATGATCCGACAATCGATGGCGTCGTGCTATCCACGCCCAACCATATCCATCTGAGCCATACACGCCGTGCCGCCGAAACCGGTAAGCATGTCTTTGTAGAGAAACCCATCGCCCCCTCGCTTGCCGAAGCGCGGCAGATGATCGAACTGTGCGAGAAGGCGGGAGTAGTGTTGATGGTCGGGCATAACAGCCGCCGACGTGACCACATTCGGACGATAAAACGGTTGATCGGCGAGGGCAAACTGGGGAACCCAATCGCAGCCGAGGCGAACAACTCGCATCCGGGAGGATTGGCGATCCAGCCAGAGGATTGGCGCTGGTCAAGGATGAACTGCCCCGGTGGGTCGCTCAGCCAGCTTGGAATCCATCATACCGATTCGCTTCAATATTTGCTGGGACCAGTAGCGCGTGTCTCTGCATGGCAGCGACGATTAGCAATCTCGGCGGAAATTGATGATGTAACCCTCACCCTGCTTGAATTTGAAAGCGGTGCCCTCGGATATCTGGGAGCACATTATGCGATCCCCGATCTGCGCTTTGTCCATGTTCTGGGCACGGAGGCCAATCTTCGCTGGGATCGAGCACTGGGTCTGGTGATGGAAAGCAATGCCGGACGCGAGTCGATTCCTGTCACAAATAAGGATACCGTTCAAGAAGAGATCGATGAATTTGCAACCTGCATTCTCACCGGAACGGAACCGGAAGTCGGAGGGGCTGGCGCGCTGGCGGCGCTGGCTGTGATCGAAGCGGCAGTCCTCTCCAACCAGCGTGGAACCCCGGTTGATATTTCTGAATTATGAGGATAAAAGAACTCCCGTGAAATTTGGATTTATACCCGTTGAGGACTCTCAATACTATGCAGAGTCACTGAGCCAGGTTGAACTGGCTGAAGACCTTGGCTTTGATTCGGTCTGGCTAGAAGAACATCATGGCACAAGCGGGCACTACCATCCCACGCCGCTGATGTTCCTCGCTGGATATGCCACTCGCACCGAGCGGCTTTTGCTCGGAACCAATATCGCGATATTGCCGTTGTACCACCCTGTCCGCTTTGCCGAGGATGTGGCCCAGCTAGATGTGATGTCAGATGGGCGCGTGATCGTTGGCGTGGCGATTGGCTATCGGGCGGAGGAATTTGCTGCCTTTCAGACTCCCCTGGATGATCGCGGAAAACAGTTTGTGGAGATGTTGAAGCTAATCAAACGCCTGTGGTCAGGAGAAAGTGTAACGTTCGAGAGCGACCGTTATGCGCTCGAAAACTTCCGGCTTGAGCCGCAGCCTATCCAGAAACCCACCCCGCCGATCTGGTTAGGTGGCTGGGGGAAACTGGCGATCAAACGAGCAGCCACGATTGGCGATGCCTGGATTCCCGGCCCAACAGCGAACCTCGAAAAACTTAAAGAAGCGCAGGGACGCTATCATGCACATCTATCCGAACTTGGCGTTGATCCGTCGAACCGGGAGTGTCCGCTTACACGGGATGTCGTCATCGCCGCGACGGATGCACAGGCCGAAGAACTGGCAGAAAAGCATCTTCTGGCAGCCTACCGCGATGAATACAGCGGGTGGGATCATCCCTTAATAGGATCATCAGATGCAACCGCGACTGATCGTCTTGCTGAGTTAAGCGATGATCGCTTCATCATCGGTGGGCCTGAAAAAATAATTGCCGGCATCCGCTATTTTGAAGAGCAGTTTGGCATGGATCATTTGATCTTTCGCCTGCATTTCCCCGGCATGCAGCCCCAAACGGTTACCGATTCCGTTCGCTTGTTAGGCGAGGAAGTTCTCCCCGCATTTCGGGAGTAGAATCAACCATGATCAACGTCGGATTCATCGGCGCGGGAGATATCGCCAGCACCCATGCGGCAGCCCTCGCTGAGATTGACGGTGCCAGGTTGGCGGTTGTTTTTGATCGAGATAAGGAACGGGCAAATGCGCTTGCACAGCAGGTTGGCGCAAAGGTTGTCACATCTCTGGACGCCTTATTCTCTTTTTCAGGGCTGGATATCGTCTACATCCTCACACCGCCATCAGTGCATGCAGAGCAGATCATAGCCGCGAGTCAGGCGGGCTTGCCTGTGATGTGTGAGAAGCCTCTTACCCTGACACTTGTAGCAGCGGATCGGGTGATTGCGGCGGCGAAAGCCGCTGGTATTCCCCTGATGACAGGGTTGACACATCGCTATCATCCCCTGTCCGCCCGCGCGCGGGAGATGCTCCACGCGGGGGAACTGGGTGATCTGGTTGCCCTGTGGTCGCATCGATTGGTTACCCTGAGTGTCTCCCCGACATCCTGGTTGAGCCAGCGCGACCGGAGTGGTGGCATGGCCTTACAGTACGCAATGCACGATCTTGATTGGGAATGCTGGCTGGGCGGCGAAGTCAGCCGCGTTGCTGCAAATGAAATCCATACACAGAGTGAAATCGAGATTGAAGACAATCTCTGGGCATTGCTCCACTTCAGAAATGGAGCCAGCGGCAGCGTGGGGGTAAGCTGGGTGGCCCCGCATGCCCACACGGAACGCGGCGTGATTGGCAGCCAGGGCAACCTGCGAATCATCGATCAGCAGCGCATGGTAGGTCAGCTAAAGAATGGAAAGGCGATAGAGTTGGATCTGGGTGATGACTACGATTGGTTTGATGTATTTGTGCGCGAAAGCAAGGATATTATTGATAGGATCGCATATGGGCAGGACTTCTCGATTAGCGGAGAAGATGGGCGAAACGCTCTGGAAATCAGCCTTGCGGTTCAACGCGCTGCGATCACCGGTCAGATGATTGCCCTGCCCCTGGAACTGGCAACTACGGAGGAATCGTCGTGAAACGATTTGAATATCTGGCGCCGACCAGTCTCGCGGAGGCATTGGAAATGTTAGCGCACTATCCAAACGCCTTGCCATTGGCTGGTGGGACAGATTTATTAGTGCAAATGAAGGAATCACACCGACCAGTAGAGGCTTTGGTAAGCCTGAAACGTGTTTTCGAAATCCACCAAGTCGAACACAACGAGGCAGTGATTCGCTTGGGGGCTGCGGTGAAGGCTGGAGTCATCGCTGCCGATGAAAGAGTTCAGACTGCCTATACGGCGCTGGCTGTCGGATTGGGATTAATTGGCTCAAGGCAGATTCGGAATATGGCGAGTCTCGGAGGCAATATCTGCAACGCCTCTCCCTCTGCCGATTCCGTGCCGGGTCTTCTGGCATTAGGGACGCTGGCAGTAATCGTCGGGCCGGAGGGTGAGCGCAGCCTCCCGCTTGAAACGTTTTTTGTCGCGCCGGGCAAATCGGCGCTTCAACCGGGCGAATTACTCAAAGAGATCGTCATCCCCAGGCCGCCCGAAAATAGCGGATCGTTCTATTTTCGGCATACGACCAGAGCCTGGATGGATATCGCTTTTGTCGGTGCGGCGGCAGCCATCACGTTGGATGGCGGTGGGCGCATTGCCAATGCCTGCATCGCCCTGGGGGCAGTTGCGCCAACGCCAATGCGGGCGCTTGAAGCGGAAAAAGTCTTGTTCGGCGCTATGCCGGGCCATGAAGTTTTCGAGGAAGCAGGCCGAATAGCAGCAGCCGAAGCACGCCCTATCGACGATTTGCGTGCCTCCGCCGATTATCGACGACATCTGGTTATCGTACTCACCCGACGCGCGTTGGAACAGGCTCTGTCAAGAGCAAAGAATGGGAATGGACATGGATCATAAACTCAGATTTACAGTCAATGAACAGGTGATAGAGGCTGACATTGAGGCGCACCGTACTCTACTAGAAGTCCTGCGCCAGAACCTGGCCCTTACCGGAACGAAAGAGGGCTGCGGAACCGGCGACTGTGGAGCTTGCACCGTATTGGTCGATGACCAGCCAGTTTGCTCCTGTTTGACCC
>JAHEME010000372.1:0-586 GCA_024643825.1 Chloroflexota bacterium
CGCGAAGCTGCGAGATCGGTTCGCCTATCGGGATGCCGACGGCCCCCCAGTCGTCGAGTTCGGCGGAAGGGATGCTCTCGGCAGCGGCGAGTCGGGATGGTGGCATGGGTGTCTCCGGGGTGTGGTCGAGGTTCGTATCTTGCAGTGTGCTTCCATCGGGCTATTTGCGCAAATCGAGCCAACGCCTGTAGGGGTGATTTTGCGTATGGGAGCAACGTATGTATCCTTATAGGATACACGAATTGACGGTTTCAGGATCGGGAACGGGAGCAAGATGATCATCAGGAAATCAACCCTGCGGATAGGGATTGTTGTCGCGCTGGCAGTCTTCGCGGCGCTGGCTGCGGGTGCGCTCACCGCGCAGCCAGCAGCGGCAGGCATATGCGGCAGAACACTTCCGTTTGATGGCAGTGTGCTTGGGGAAGATTCCTGTAGTGTAACGACTGTATGGGACGAATCTGAATTGGTCTGTAATACCACCATCCGATGCCAGACAGGGGCGTGTACGACGGTATATAGGGCAGTTTATGCTGACTACACGGACTCTGGCGTCCGGAGCCTGGATTTTCGAGTCAGGGTCGTGAGC
>JAHEME010000372.1:596-4117 GCA_024643825.1 Chloroflexota bacterium
GTGGGTGACGCGCAGGAGAAGGGGCTGATCGGAACCGACGCGCCGGAAGGGGCAGCCATCCTGATCGCCACCGCGCCCAACAATGCAAGCGTGGTAGCCACCATCTCTTACCCCTTCGCCGGGATCGATACCTTCCAGATTCCAGAGCAGTATCGCTCCGAGGAATACTGGTTCAAAGCCGATACCTGTGGTCGCTGGCATGGCGGGCACGAGCTTGGGTTTGACGCCGTCCAATAGAAGCCGCTTTTCTTCTGAAAGGAAAACCTGCCTGCAACACAGGCAGGTTTTTTTATGCGTGCAGAAGGTCCCGCACGTAATCATACGAAAGCGCGTAGTGGATCAGCACTGCGACGCCGAACACCAGCGCCCACTCCTGTCGTCCAGAGAAGATCAGCAGCAGGATGGCGCAGCCAAACGTCAGGGCTTCGATGCCCAGCCGCACAATGCCGGGCACAGCGACGGGCGCATCCCCCGGATGGTCGGGTACGCGGAAGCTGATCCAGTTGACTATCACGATCAGCGGCATCCCGATGGCAAGCAGCCAGCGTAGAATGCCCTCGTGCTGAGTCCAGCCCCAGTACCCAAACGATGCCCATGCCGCGAGTTCCAGCACAAAGCGTAGCGCGAGGTTCAGCGGGTGGTTTGCCATGACGGAATCCTTTCTCAGCGTGGCGGAAGCCGAGTCCGATCCTCTCCATCGTACCACAGCAAACGGGTTGGTGTGTAGTCCCTCCTCACGGAACTGCGCGATTTGCCTTCTCACGTAGATTGTCTATGATCGGATTCTACGCTGGTGGGGCAGCGCCTTGCCAGAACAACAACTAGACACACAAAGGAGAGTGATGGGAATGGGCAAATCAAAATTGCAATTGAGCATCAAGATCGAATCCATGCTGCGGCGTACGTGCGTGCAGTCGGAGGAGAAGCTGAAGCATGGAGAGACCTTCCGGCTCGATCACCGCGCCCGCATGCTCCAGGTAAGCTCAGGGCAACTGTGGATCACCTGGGATGGTGAGGATTATGTGCTGGAAACCGGTGAAACCATGATGTTCCCCACCGGGACGGAGGATGCCGTCCTCTCTGTGCCCAATAAGGGGGAAAGCGTCTTTGAGCTTCTGTGCATGCCGCCAGAAGAATCGGCCTAGAGTCACCCTGTATTCTGCGAGGTCAGCGTAATGGCCTCGCTGTTGCTGTCGCGGAATTCAGATTGGTAATTGCATCCCCGTTCGACCCCCATCCGGGCAGCGCGGGCCAGCCCGCGACCGCTGAAGGAGATCGTAATGAGTGATCAGGATACTATCTGGGGCGATAAGAACAAGGATAGCTACGAAGATAGCTATGAAGCTTCGTACGGAAAATCGCCAGAGGAGACTCCATCTCAGTCCGGGGGCAGCTCGAGCCAGAAAGGACTTGTGATCTTTATCCTGCTGCTTTCCATTGGGATTGGGTTGGCGGCAGTGCTTGGCAGCGGGCTGGCCTTACGCAAGACAGAACCGTATACGATGGCGTTCGAGGCTGCCCAGCGTAACCCGGAGGTCATCCAGGCCCTGGGCCAACCCCTGGCAATGGGCTGGCCCGTCACCGGGGAATTGACCCTCAGCGGCATCTCAGGGACGGTAGACCTGAGTGGCCCGATCAAGGGGCCGAACGGACGCGGGACTCTCTTTGTTGCCGGGCGCAAAGAGAACGGAGTCTGGACGTTCTACACGCTCTCTGTCCGCGATAAGCGCACGGGAAGTCTCATTACGATTCGCCAGTAGCTGCCCGCGATCCCTGTGGTTGATGTGCGGACGCAGGCCCATGAGGAATCACACCGCCCGATGATGAGTCGGGTGGCGCTTTTTACGATAGACGTGCGTGGAGACTTCGCTCGTATGGCCCAGTTCTCCGATAAGTAATCTCGTGGGGAACCTCTGTGCAAGTTTGCACAAAATGGGAGCCAGTTCTAGACTTCCCTGTGAGACAATATCCACGGTTCACCTGTGTACTTCGCAACTCTCCACCATATCGGAAGGAGTGGTCGATGAGCAAAAGCGCACGACGGTTGAAAATGGCTTTTAACTCATCACCCATCACTCACAACTCATCACTTTTTTCAAGAGGAGCAACCCCATGAAGATCGGTATCATCGGTGCAGGGCGCGTCGGCGGCGCGCTGGGCAAAGCATGGAGCGCCGCCGGGCATGATGTGATGTTCGGGATGCGCGATCCGGGTCGCGCCGGGGAAAAGGACATTCCGGGGAGCGCGGGAACCATCGAGGAGGCTGCCCATCATGGCGAAGTCGTCGCCTTTGCCATCCCCGGCGTCGATATGATCGAGACGGTGCGCGATCTGAACCTCGCGGGGAAAACCGTGATCGACGCCAGCAACCGGGGCGGCACGCCGGAAAAGCCTGTGTGTGATGCCATCGCGGAATTGCAGCCGGAGGCACAGGTCTATAAAGCGTTTAACACACTCGGATTTGAGAACACGCAGAACCCCCATTTCGGTGAGGAACGCGCCGATATGCTGTTCATCGGGCCGGAAGCGGGGCAGGAGAGGGTGGCCGGGTTGATCGGCGAGGTTGGGTACAATCCCGTCTACGTTGGCGACCTCGATCAGTGGCCCGTCCTCGATTCCGCGCTGACGTTCTGGTTCAACCTTCAGAAGCAATTCGGGCGGCACACCGCCTTGCGCATCCTGCGCGATTAGGCGGACGGGCACTCCTTCCGGCGGCGTGTGAGCTATATGAGTGGAACACACGCCGCTGTTGATTCCGGTGCATGCCGCCGATCCGCGCCGCGATAGGTAGGGGCGTCCCTGTCATCCGACCGCCAGAACTGATCACACCGTCTAGGGAACCAGCAGAATCTTGCCCGTCGATTGGCCGCTTTCGAGCAGGCGATGGGCCTCCGCCGCCTGATCCAACGGGAAGCGCGCGCCGATGATATTCCGTATGTCGCCCGCCGCGTACATCGCCAGCAGGCTTTCCATGCCGGGACGCAGCGCTTCGGGCCGGGTGTTGCGATAATGGTTGCTGCTGTATCCGAGGGCACGCTGGTTGCGCATATAGAGTTTGCCCGTGTC
The DNA here is from genome assembly GCA_024643825.1 of Chloroflexota bacterium. GTDB lineage: Bacteria > Chloroflexota > Anaerolineae > Aggregatilineales > UBA3940 > JAHEME01. The sequence continues at coordinate 3,663 of JAHEME010000372.1, forward strand.
CAACTGCATCGACTCGCCGCTGGTGCGACCGTAGACAACTAACCGTCCAAACCCCGCCAGACAGCGCATGTCCTCAATCAGGCGGTCGCCTCCGCGCGCTTCGAGGATCAGCGATGCGCCCTCTCCTCCGCTGAGTTCCAGCACGGCATCGGCGAAGTCCGTTTCCTCATAGTTGATGACCGTATCCGCCCCCAGGCTGGTTGCCAGCGCAATCTTTTCGTCAGAGCCAACCGTGGCAACGATGTGTTTTGCGCCCAGCGCCCGCGCCATCTGCAGAGCCAGTGAGCCGACCCCGCCAGCAGCGGAGTGAATCACGACGATGTCTTCCGGGGTTAGCCCCCCCACTGTCGCAAGGCAGTTGTAAGCGGTGATCGCCGAGACTGCACAGGCGGCGTTTTGATCGGAGACGCCATCCAGCAGGGGATACGTCAGGACTGCGCGCGAAAGTATCCGCT
>JAHEME010000014.1 GCA_024643825.1 Chloroflexota bacterium
CCCATAGATAGATTCCTTACTCGCTTGGTTTGCTACGCAATGGTATCGTGGGAATGGTATGCAAACAAGATGGACTTTTCTCGTCGCAGCTCTTCCGGCTACGAACCATTGAAAGGACAATTCCATGTCAGACATGCTTCACGATAAGGTAGCCTTGATCACCGGCGCGACATCCGGCATAGGCCGCGCCACAGCGGAGCTGTTTGCCGCCGAGGGTGCGAAGGTAGCCTTCACAGGCCGCCGCATACAACTGGGGCAGTCGTTGGCCGCGCAGATTGCTGGCAAGTTTATCATTGCCGATCATCGCCTCGCCGCCGATTGTGAGCGCGCCGTCGCCGAGACTGTGAGCGCGTACGGTCGCCTCGACATCGTATTCAACAACGCTGGGATTGTGATCGGCGGCACAGCGGAATCCACTTCCGAAGAAGACTGGCAAGAGACCTTCCAGGTGAACGTGACCGCCGTATGGCACATCTGCAAACACGCGATCCCCATCATGCGCACCCAGGGGGGTGGGGTGATCGTCAACAATGCCTCAGATTGGGGTCTGGTCGGCGGTCGCGAGGCGGTCGCCTATTCCGCCTCCAAAGGGGCCGTGATTCAGATGACGCGCTCAATGGCCCTTGACCACGCCCACGAGAACATTCGCATCAATGCGGTCTGTCCCGGCGATACCTTCGTGGATCGTTGGCTTGAAGAGGGTTATTTTCGAGAATCAGAACTTGTCCCCGAAGCCGAAGCCCGCCATAGTGACGAACTCCCAATGGGGCGTGTGGGCGAGGCTGAGGAGATCGCGCGCGCAGTCCTGTTCCTCGCCTCCGATCTATCCAGCTTCATGACCGGGGTTGCGCTCCCAGTGGATGGCGGCAATACCGCGCAATAGAACAACCCCCTGTGGTGGAAAGAAGCCACAGGGGGTTAGTTTTCACCTCAGTTCCCGCATGATTTCCTACGCAGGCACTAACTGTTCCTTTTCTTTTTGCTCTTTCACCACGGCATGCGCCGCCGCCAGCCGTGCTACGGGCACACGATACGGGGAGCAGCTCACATAGTTCAATTTCGTACGATGGCAGAACTCGATGCTGTCCGGTTCTCCACCGTGCTCGCCGCAGATTCCCACTTCCAGCGAGGGTCGCACAGCGCGCCCTTCCTCAACTGCGATCTCCATTAACCGACCCACGCCAATCTGATCGATTGCTTGGAACGGGTTTTTCGGCAGAATGCACTGCTCGACGTATGCCAGTAGGAATTTCCGTTCCGCATCATCTCGGCTGATCCCATACGTCATCTGAGTCAGGTCATTCGTCCCAAAGCTGAAGAACTGCGCCATCTCTGCGATCTCGCCCGCCGTCAGTGCCGCGCGCGGAATCTCGATCATCGTCCCAAATTTGTAGCTGATTGTGATCCCTTTTTCCTCCATCACGTTCTGGGCTACTTCTTCCAGCAGCGGTTGAATCACCTTTAATTCATTGACATGACTTGTCAGCGGAATCATGATCTCCGGGTGTACGTCAATACCTTCCAACGCGGCATCACACGCAGCCTCAAAGATCGCCCGTACCTGCATCTTGTTCAGCGGCGGCAGCATGATCCCCAGACGGCAGCCCCGCAAACCCAGCATCGGGTTGAACTCGTGCATGTCCTGCACAATCGAGAGGAGCCTCTTCTTCTCCTGATATTCGTCCCCCGTATCGCCCTTCGCAGCGAGTGTCGCTGTCGCTTCTACCAGTGCCTCCAACGAGGGCAGGAACTCATGCAGGGGTGGGTCCAACAGCCGAATCACCACTGGCAACCTATCCATCGCCCGGAAGATGTCATGAAAATCACTGCGCTGAAGCGTCAATAGCTGCTCGTCGAGAATTCGCTGAAACTCTGCCGGGTTGTTATCAGCCGCCGCCAGAATCGCACTCTGGAAGACAGCCGTACGCTCACCCAAAAACATATGCTCGGTGCGGCACAGCCCAATTCCTTCGGCCCCATAGTGCCGTGCTCGTGTGGCCTGCGGCCCGTCATCAGCATTCGCCCACACTTCGAGCTTCCGAATACCATCTGCCCATCGGAGAATCTTCTGTAGATCCTTCTCCTCTTCAAAATCCGGTTCAATAGTTGGCAGCGCGGCCTGAAAGACTCGGCCTTCTGTGCCATCCAGTGAAATCACGCTGCCTTCGTTCACCGTCGTCCCATTCACGGTAAACAGGCGGCGTTCCAGATCGATCTTGAGTGCTTCACAGCCAGCCACACACGGCTTCCCAAGCTGACGCGCCACCACCGCCGCATGGCTGGTTGCCCCACCATGCTGAGTCAGGATTCCCTGTGCAGCCAGCATCCCATGCACATCGTCCGGCGTGGTCTCCGGTCGGACGAGAATTACCGCTTTCCCGTCTTCCTTGCCCATGCGATGAGCAAGGTCAGCATCAAAGACCACTGCACCGACCGCAGCCCCCGGCGAAGCATTCAATCCCTTTGCCAGAAGGCGACCACTCTTTTCAAGTTCCTGGAGCGCGCGCGGGTCAAAGCGGGGGTGCAGCAGTTGATCAATCTGCTCCGGCAAGATGCGCGATACCGCTTCCGCCTTTTCAATCAGCCCTTCATCCACCATGTCCACGGCGATCTTGACAGCAGCGGCAGCGGTGCGTTTACCCGTCCGCGTCTGGAGCATCCACAGCTTGCCGTTTTCAATGGTGAATTCCATATCCTGCATGTCACGATAGTGCGTTTCCAGCGTCGTGGCGATGCGTATCAGCGACGCCAGAATCTCTGGCATTTCTTCTCCAAGTTCGCTGACCGGAATCGGCGTCCGCGCACCGGAGACAACATCCTCACCCTGCGCATTCCCCAGATATTCCCCGTACAGCATCTTCTCGCCACTGGCCGGGTTGCGCGTGAAGGCCACACCCGACCCCGAATCCCAGCCTGTGTTGCCAAACACCATCGCCTGAATATTTACTGCCGTGCCTAGATCGTGCGAGATGCCGCACGCATTCCGATAATCCACAGCTCGCTTTCCATTCCACGACTGAAAAACAGCGTGGACGGCCAGTTCAAGCTGCTCCCACGGGTCTTGGGGAAATTCGCGTCCCGATTGCTCGCGGACGATCTGCTTGAAGGATCGCGTAACGCGCTGCCACCCTTCCGCAGATAACTCTGGGTCGGTGTCCACACCCTCCCCAGAGCGTTCAGCAGCGATCACCGCTTCCAGCAAACCCGGATCAACCCGAAGAACGACCTTGGCAAACATCTGCACCAGCCGCCGATATGCATCCCAGGCAAACCGAGAATCACCCGTTTTCTCCGCCAGTCGCAGGACGGCCTGATCATTCAATCCCAGGTTAAGTACCGTGTCCATCATGCCCGGCATCGAGAACTTGGACCCGGAGCGAACCGATACCAGCAGTGGATTCCGATCACTTCCAAAGGCGCGTTCCATGCGGTCGCCCAGGCTCTCCATAGCCCAAGTCACTTGCAACCATAAGTCCGTAGGAAATTCATGCTCGTTTTCAAGCGTGTGGAGGCACGCCTGCGTTGTGATCGTAAATCCAGGGGGAACAGGCAATCCGATCCGGGTCATTTCTGCAATCCCGGCCCCTTTTCCACCCAACAACTCCTTCATTTCGGCGCAGCCTTCTTCAAAGGCATACACCCATTTTGTGCTGGTCATAAGTTAGTCCTCCCGTTGCCCTGTGTGCCGCGAGAGTACATTGGTTGGGCAGGATACGAATCAGAAAAGTGGATAGATCCTTGCGGTTCAAATCAGAATCGCACGACCATTAGATGGATTATTCTGATTGTATAGTGAGGTTGTGTTTCCGGGGGGAAGGTTAAGACGAATCGTGACGTTCCTCTAGCAGAACCTATGACGATTGAATCTGCCTGATAATAAATTCAGCTACATCCAGCGCAGAGTGCGGTTTACCAACACGCTTTGCAGCCAGTCGGCGCTTCTCCAACTCACTGCCATCTCCTGCCAGCCAGGAATACGCGGTCGTCAAAACACCAATTGGCCCCGGCGACCATACCCCTGCACCACTTTCGACAACATAGCGCACATTCCCAACCTCTTGCCCCGGTAGCGCTTCATAAAGTACCAGCGGCAGACCGCTTGCCAGCGATTCAGTGATGATTAGCCCACCCGCCTTACATACGATGAAGTCCGCAGCCCGCATCATCTCTGCCATATTCGTGATCAACCCATACGGGTGCACGATTCCCTTCCACTCAGTAGAGTTCAACTGTGCTTCAGTCTGCTGATCACCCCCACTGAGTGCAACCACCTGAAGCTCTAGCCCGGATCGATCCAGTAAGCGGGCGATCTGAGCAGTCTGGCCGCTGCGAGCAGACCCCACGATCAGAGCCGTAGTCAGGGTAGGGTGCCATCCAAGTTCTTCACGAATCGCCACTTTCTCACGCTGATCTTCGGCAATGCGAGGATGAACCGGCAGCCCCGTGAGCTGCATCTTTTCTTTCGTGAGTCCGTTCTCAATCCCTTGCTGGTATACCTGTTCCGTGGGCACGAAGGTGAGTGCTGCCTTTTCATGAAACCACAACGTGTGTACGCCAATGAGATCAGTAACAATAACGTCTACAGGAATCCGTTTGCCCAGTTTCTTAGCGGTTTTGATCGCTGCTTGCGTGTAAGCCGGATAGGTCGTAAGGAATATCTCAGGATCATGACGCTCGATCAAGCTCTGCATCGTGCGGTTCAGGGCTGTAGTTGCCACGTCCTGCACAAGCTGCGCTACGACTGGGGCATCCGTCGCGGCATAGGCCAATTGATAGAACGCTGGATCATCCGTCACCATCTCGTCATACCCTGACTCAAGCTGCTTCAGTAGGTCAGGCAGATACGGATCCTGAAAGGGATTGAAGATCGCAATCTCGTCACGGCTGTCTAGCAGAGGGATCAAGGCGGCTTCGACGGCCTCAGCAGCGCGGCGATGACCAAACCCCGCGTCAGCCGTCAGAATGATGATACGCTTTGGTTCTTTCGCCATAGGGAGTAATCAGTCCGTGGATAGAGCCTGTAATCAATTGTACGCGAATCGCAGCCATTTGATGCAACTCAATCGGGAGATCACCGCGAAATCTGTCTATCGTAGGTAGGGAAAGTCCCAGTTGCATATAGAAGTAGCCTTGCTACACTTACATACATATTCGCTGTGAATTGGCATATCGTAGATGACATTGATAAACAAACTCAACTTTCCCGATTCCTTCCAGTGGGGGACGGCGACCTCCTCCCACCAGGTAGAAGGAAATCTAACCAACAACGATTGGTATGCCGCCGAGCAGCAGGGCGGTTATATTTATGAAAATCAGCGTTCCGGGCAGGCATGCGATTGGTGGAACCGCGCCGAAGAAGACTTCGACCGCATGGCCGCCATGCACCAGAATGCCCACCGCCTCTCCATCGAATGGAGCCGCATCGAACCCCGTCAGGGCGTGTGGGATGAGTCGGCTCTTGCTCGCTATCGGGAAATGCTGGTGGGCCTCCGTCAGCGCGGCATCACCCCGATGGTCACTCTCCATCACTTCACCAACCCCCTCTGGGTCTCTGAAGCAGGCTCGTGGGAAAATGAGCAAATCATCACCTGGTTTGAACGCTACACGCGCAAGGTAGTCGCGGCGCTCGGCGATCTGGCCGATATTTGGTGTACCATCAATGAACCGGGCGTGGTCGTTTCCCATACCTATCTTCTTGGGCGCTGGGCTCCCGGCAAGCGCGACATCAACGGCGCGTTGCACGCAACGATCAACATGATGCGCGCACACGCAGCCTCCTACCGCGCCATTCACGATCTCCAACCAACCGCGCAAGTGGGTCTCGCCCACCATATGATCATCTGGAAACCCTGGCGACCCTATGCCATCACCGATTTACTGGCGACCAATATGGTTCGCTATATGTTTCAGGAGCTTCTGCTGAAAACCATTGCTTGGGGCGTGATGCGTGTTCCCGGGAGACGCTCATACCTCATGCCAGAGGTTAGAAACACCCTGGATTGGATTGGCCTGAATTACTATCAGCGCTATCGTATCCGCCTCGGTCTCCCACCATTCAGCAAACCCTCTGTAGAGCACCGCACACACCCCGATTTGCAAACCGGCCCAGGCGAATGGGGCGAGATCCACCCACGTGGCATGTTCGATACCCTGCGCATGCTATGGAAGGTCTACCGCATCCCCCTCTACATCACCGAGAACGGTATTCCCGACGAGAACGACGAGAACCGCCCCGGTTTCATCATCTCCCACCTTCACCAGCTATGGGAGGCAATCCGGGAGGGTGTCCCGGTGAAGGGCTATTATTTCTGGAGTCTCATCGATAACTTCGAGTGGACCGAAGGCTACGATCCGCGCTTCCGTTTTGGCCTGATCGGGGTCAACTTCGAGACGCAGGAACGCCACATCCGACCCAGCGGCAATCTCTACTCTGCCATCTGCCGTGATGGGGGTCTCAGCCGCGATCTCGTCTCTCAGTACGCCCCACACTTGGCGCAGACTGTCTTCAGTGGAGCCTAAACGATCAGCCGGGTCACGATCAGGGCCACGAACACCATAATGTACAGGTGAATCAGAAACGGGTAGACGAACGATCTCGTCCGCCACGCCACCCAGCCGAACGCCGCGCCGCCAAAGATCGTGCTCAGAGTTTCTAGCGGTGGCTTGGTGAGATGTGCCAGCGCAAACGGCACAGCCTGGATAAGTACCGCAATCGGCCCCATCACCGGATACAGGGCCGCCAGGTAGAATCCCCGAAATACAAATTCCCACCCCACCAGATCAAGCGCCGTCGTTGCTACCAGTTCCCCCATCGGCTGATGGCGGTTCGCATAATATTCCGCCATCCCAGGCGCATGTGCCGCCGCAAACAGGATCGGCGTTGCCACCACGCACGCCCCCAGTGTGATCAGCAGCCCGCGCCGCCAATCCCCCAGCGCAAACCCATAAGCGGAGGGTCGTTCCCGGAAGATCACCACGATCACCAGCAGCGGAATCACAAGGTACAGAAAGATCCGATCCAGCGCCTTGTTGCGGAGGAAATTCCCCATACTCTCATATGGCAGGAAGCGGTTGAACCCGTCGTAGTAATAATCCACCATGATCAGCAGCGTGACCAGTACAGTCGCCATCGTCGCTTTTCGCGGCAGTGGCAGCCCGAACAACCGAAACGTGCGATCCTTTCCCCGGTCTTCTCTCAGATCCACTGCGCCTGTGCCGTTCGCTCACCCTGAACATCCCCCGTATTGACCGTCGTCTTCGGTTCCAGCAGCAGAATCCATACTTCCTCCTCTGCGACGGGCATGTGCTCCACCCCGCGCGGAATGATCACCATCTCCCCCTCGTCCAGCCACCGATCCCGATCCCGGAAGCGAATCAGCAGCCTCCCTTTGATCACCAGGAAGAGTTCATCCTCGTGTTCATGCTGGTGCCATACGAATTCACCCTCTACCTTGACAAGCTTCACATACGAATCATTCAGTTCCCCGATGATCCGTGGTTTCCAGTGATCGTCAAACAGGCTGAATTTCTGTGCAAGATTGATCACATCCATTGGCGTTCACTTCTCCCTGTTTCAGTTCAATACCCACCCCCATTATAGGTAATCCACACCGCCATAAGAAAAGCCCCTGAATCCGGGGCTTGAATCATGTCCGTTTTTCGTCCGTTTTTTGTCCGAAACCCTATCCGAGCGCACACGACCCTCCTTGATACTGGAACTACTACGCGGAACCCCCGCGAAGTCATTCTAACGAAAGGAGCCTTCGATCATGGAGAACTATCTCGGCGGTACTGGCGCTGGTGGTGACGGCCCTATCTAAGGTCACACAACCAGGTGAGGAGCGTCCTACGGGGCGCTCTTTACATGAGGGGTAGGTTTACCGGTCAGGAAGAACGGTGCCCATTGGAAAACACAGAGATTGGTTTCGATAGCCTGCCGTTGCACCTGGGCCAGCGCGCGTGCAGGAGGCTGTCCTTCTTCCAGATTCTGATACAGTTGCTCCATGAACAACGCGCCGCTCGGATCATCCTGTACCGGCCACATACTGGCGATGACATTCTGCGCCCCACCGCTAAGAAATGCCTGGATCATCCCGTTGATTTCATCTCCTTTGTGGGCGCTCCCCATCCCTGTCTGACAGGCAGAGAGCGTCACAAGCTCGGCGCATGTCTTCCATCGCAGAATATCCTCCACCCAGATGGCTCCATCCCGTGTCGCCAGCCCCATGAAGGCCCCGCTGTACCGATCATACTGGCTGTGAGTAATGAAATGCAGCCGCCGCATCGAGCGGAGGGTTCCATTCTCGGCCAGTTCATCCAGCCGATCTCGCTGGAAGTCATCACCCGAATGGATTTCAGCGTGCTTTCGGATGGCGGCTTGTACGAGTTCCGCTTCTTGCCGGGCATATTGCAGATCGCCGAATTGCTGATCCGCAAACACGTCCTGAGCAAAAATCAGGCTGCCACTCCCATTCCACTCATGTATAGATGGGCGGGTAAGCGACGCATGCAGCAGTTCCAGCGAAGGCGCATAACCCACTTCCGCCCGTTGAATCAGCGACTGGTCTTCTGGATCCAGTAGAGCGTGGAAGGGCAGTTGATAGAGATGCCCTGACGGGATAATGATCAGGGGCTGATCAGGGTGACAGATTTCGCGGAGCGAAGCGGGAATCAACGCGTCATGTAGAATGCGGCGACTCCGTTTTCCCAGTTCATCATCCACTCTGCCATAGATCATCTTGCGGAAGCTGGTATCAGGCCGTGTGTTGAGGTCGAACACCTCCACAAGATCGCGGGTGATCGGGATCGGATGCGCCTCAAATGTATCGGGCGTGATCAGGAACCGCCATAGCAACCCTTCATTCTGCCATGCATACCGCAGAATCGCCCATCCAGATCCTATCTGCGTCATCATTTCAGCGCGTATTCGATCCTCAATCCCCACTGGGGAATCAGTGCTGTCCTGTCCAAACCGCACGCTGACCAACTGCGCCCCGTACATCTCAGCTAAAGCAAGCTGCTCTCTGGGGCGGTTGAGCGTCGCTGCCAATCTAAAAGCATCTTCAAAGACCGGGCGGAGTTCTCCGACGAAGTGCTCCATCAATGTTTCATGAGGAAGCGTCCAGCGGCTCTCCTGCATCCGTCGCATCGCAGCCATATACGCATCTAGGGCTGACTCAGGCCGACTCTGGGATATCGCCACCCGTGCAGAAGCAGCATCATGTCGCCATCGAACTCCACCTTGCAGCATTTCGACCTTCATCTGCCCAAGAACATCAGTCGCCCGTTGCGAATCTCCCCCGCTGAGGTAGCTTTCTGCTTCCCCAATCTCGGAATCGTGGGCGGCTTCCGTCTGTCCCAGGCGATACAGATCGATCTTGCTTTGCTGAAAGGCAAGGCTGGCAGCCTCAAAGTCCCCTTTCTTGAGCAGAAGCTCTCCCCGAATCTGCTGGGCGAGGGCGGCGTCCCGTTTCAATCCATGCTTCACCGTCAGCGTTTCTGCCATTGCAAGCCATTTATCGGCTTCCTTGATTGCATCTGCGAGAGTTTCTTTGTCTCTTTCTTTCGCCAACAACATCGAAGCCAGATAAATCGCCAGTCGCAGACTGTGATTTTTGGCCTTTGGTTTTCGCAGCGCAGCCATACCCTCTCTCGCTTGCTGGATGGCTGCATCCTGGTAGCCAAAGGCCCGGTACGCCTGCGCGAGGAACTGTGTGGCAAGCGCGTAGTACTCATACTCCTTGTTTTTCTTAAATACGGGGATTGACCGTTGGAGCAGATCGAGTGCGTCACCAAATCTACCCTCTGCAATAGCGATCCTTCCCAGGTTTGCATCGCACAGGACAGCCAGGATCGAAGAATCCAGTCTGGTGAAGATCTCCCTTGCCGTCAGGTAAGCCTCGCGAGCTACGGCATAGTTGCCCAGTAATTGCTGAACGTGCCCTGCTATCAATAGGTTATTAGCGCGAACACCATCGAGCTGTAGTTCAACAGAGATCGGTTTGGCGATCTGAAGCGTGCGGAGGCTCTCATGCAGGTCGCCCTCATTATTCTGCACTTCCGCTTTGAGAGTGAGCATTGTTGCGAGGTAATAATGGTGCCGTAGAGCCGTAGCCTTGCGAATACCCTGATCAATCCAGTAGTACGCCTCGCTGATCTCACGCTTGTGGTAGTGATATAGCCCATGCTCAAACCACGCCCATGCAAGCATGGCAGGCATCCTGGCGCGTTGGAATAGATCTTCTGCCTGTTCTATTTCCTGCAAGCCCTGTTCTAGTTTTCCTGTCCGTAACAACCAGTAAGCACGTAGCGTCTTTGCGATGCCCTCATCTCCACCCAGGTCATGCTGGTGAAAGTAAGCCTCCACACGCTTCAGGAGGATCATGAGATGTGGATTCTTTTCAGATATCTCTTTCCCTGAGACCCCATCCATCCGGCAGCGCATCGCGCCAGTTGGATCACCCAGTCTATCCAATTGATCCGCGATTGCGATCATCCTCTCAAACGGATCGCCTGTTCTTGTGAATCTCCTCTGGCTTACCAGATGATGCCAGGTAGCATACGCTCCAATCGGCGATGGCAGCCCGGCTGCATCTGCCTCACGCAAGAAGGGCAGCGATTCAATGTAGTACCCCCACCAGCATAGCCCCATTCCAAGCGCCAGCTTTGCCAGCGCCACCCGTTGCGGGTCATCCAGAGTCGCCGCCACTTCCAGCGCGCCACATCCCAGCGCCGTCCCCAGAACCGGGTGACGCCTTGATAAAGACGCAGCCTGTTCCAGCATGATCAAAGGAGCACCCCGAATACAGGATGCTCCTTGAGTCCATACGTTTTGGATTTTCGTCTGCCGCGTGACCCGCCCATCGACAGACAGAAGTCGTTCGCGGATCGCGTCAGGGATTTCAGCCATAGGTGATTCTCAACAGGGAAGGTTGATCAGCATGAGTTTTCTACTGGAGAGTCTTCAGTCGCAGATGGATCGCATCAAATTCTGGCGGGATGCGCACGTTAGAAAACTCAATCTTTTGATTTTGAACGGGTGATTCGTAAGGCAGATCATCAATGACAAGTTCCGCTATCATTGGCTCTGAAATCGGGTCACCATACAGTTCCCCTAGGACAAGGTAGCTTCCCTCTTCCTGCCCATCCAGCAGAGTCAGCATAACCCGGATCAGCGCATCATCAAGGCGAATTTGATCATAGAGCAGCAGTCTGCCTCCCGGCTGAATCGGAGCCAGAGCGCGCATCCCTGCCGAATAATCCGGCAGCGCGATCTCCATCGGAATCACGATTTCTACATCAAATGATGTTGTCGTGCTGCCATCTCGGATATTGATCTGTGGTGTGCTTGTATCCATAATGCGGCTCCCAGAATATGATATTCCCATAACTTATATAGTATGTAAGAACCAGGGGCAAGTAGAAAAACTTGCGGTACGATGTATTCTCAGAACTGCCCCGCCATCGAAGCCGCATATCCCGTCATCTCAAGATAGCCAGATCCACGCACCGGGTGACCCTCTTTCTCCCCGGTGATGCGCATGGCCCCCTCCCAGTAAGAGAACGAGACGTTAAGTTCCTGATCCGCGAGATAGGGTTCTACGTTGATTGTGAGATTCAGCGTGGGGATCGATACTGTCCATCCGCCGGGATAATCCCCGCCGCTTCGTGGGCTGTGCCACGTTCCCTGCGGGGTGAGCGTGAAATCTTCTCGCTTCAGATGCGTCGTCGTCCCATCTGCCGCAATATAGGTTCCACTGGAATACGGATCAACGCTCCCATCCTCGCGCCGCAGTTGAAACACCATCAACTCACTGCCATCGTCCATCTGAATCGAGAACCAGTCCCATCCTACCTGACCGGGGCCGAGTGCGCTGGTGCTGAACTCATGATCCATCCAGCTTAATCCCACAACGTCATATGTGCGCCCATCCACCACCACGCTCCCCGAACTTTCCAACCGTGTCAGGCTGTAATACGTAGAAGCATTCCCCGCTTCCGGCCCCTTTTGACTGTAACCCTCATCCCCTTGCAGTACTGGCCCTTTGCGATCCACAAACTCAAGGTCGATTTCCTTGCCATCCTGCGCCGCGTGCAGAGAATACACCCCATCCGTGCCCTGCGTTACTTGCCAATTCTCAAGCCATACCTGATACGGTTCCGCTTCCGCGCCCGCCAGCCCCCCGGCCCCTCGCGAGAACCGTTCAAACGCATGGAATTGGCTTCCACCCACATCTGTCAGGGCAAAGTGCGCAAAATAGATTTGCTCCGTCGCCAGATCAGATTCTCGCGCCACCTGCTGATCCTCTGGCAGCAGCGCACGCCGGAAGAAGGTCAGTTGATAGCCAAAATGACGGCCCTCGGCAGTTTCGAGGTTGCCCGTGTAATACCACCACTCGGTCTGATATTCATTGTGTGGCCCCGCATCCTGTGGGAAGACCAAATCCTGAGGCCCATCTACGCGAGCATACCCTTCTATCGACCCCGCAGCCCCCGACATGATCCTTGTCTGAGGAATACTCGGCTCCGCCTGAGATCGCAGGGCAAAAAAAGCGGCTGCGCCAGCACCTAGAAGACCTGCCACGAGGAGAAATCGTTTCACGAAGTTTCCGTTCGAGTCTCGGCACATTTGTGCTATCGTTCACTAGCGAAGATTGTAGCGAGACCTAACTACCAGAAACAACCAGAAATCCCCTCGCAACAGGTAGGTTGCGAGGGGATTCATCCGAATTAGCCCTCTTCCACCTTCAGCGCGTGCCCATTGCTCCCGATCTTCTCCCGCATCGTGGTCGCCAGCAATCCATCGACCAATCCGCCCCGGTCACTCCCACTCACCGAGACTTCCGGCACGACGCGCACCTGATTCTCACCGATAATCTGCATCATCTGAATCGACGTGTACCCTTCCGCACCCAACGCCTCGACTCCAGCTTGATACGCTTCCGCTTGTGCATTGCCCGTTGCGCGGATCGCCTCCGCATCACCCTTGGCCCGCAGCCGCGTCGATTCGGCTTCACCCGTCGCGTATTTGATATTCGCTTTCGCCTGCAAATCAGCGATGCTCACACCCTGTTCCGCTTCCACCATCTCCTGTTGGATGTCCGCCATCGCCGTCTCGCGTACAAGCTGCTGACGCTGCTTCTGCGCTTCTTCCTGCACCTCGTACGTCTTGCGCTGCTCTTCCGCGATCTTCCGTTCCGTCTGCGTATGCATCAGTTCTTCCGGCGGCGTGATGTCGCCGATCAGCGTATCGATTGCCTGCACGTCATATGCGCCAATCGCTGCCCGGATGTGCTGCGCCGCTTCCGCCTGACGCTCACTGCGTGCGAACAGGAAGTCCAGCACCGTGTAGTATTGCGCCGAATTGCGGAAGTAGTTCCCCACAATTGGTTGCAGCACATGATCCACCATGTTCTGCATCGATCCCACCCGCGAGATCACGCGCGGTGCTTCCGGCGCGCCCACATGAATGATCTGCGAGACATCCAGATTGAACGCGAACCCGTCCTTGGATCGCACTGTGATCGACGAGAGCTTACCATCATACCCGTGTGCCTCTGTCCGCGTTGCCCAGTTCAAGACGATGTTCGTCGTCGGAACCAACTCCACCCGCATGATCTGCGTATTCAGTGGATGCTTGCCGGGGTAGAGGGGCGAGACCCATACGCCTTTGTGCCCCGGATTCACCAGATCGCCATGCTTGAACTCTGTCCCGCTGACATCTTCGTGTGCGCGCCCTACAAACGAAATCACCACGCCCACATACCCAATCGGGATCTCCGTCATCGGAACCTGATCCACCTGCACAAACCACGGATTCAGATTCCACGACCCGGAGAGCAGTACTTGCTCCTGAAGCCCCCGTGATCCTTCCCTATCCATGAACGACTGTGCGTTCTGGAAGTTGTTGTGACCGGGGATTGACGGCCCGGCGATCTCGCCTTCCGGGATCGGATTACCATCCAGCGTGGTTACGATCCCCACCGTATCCGGCGAAACCCGATACACCTGTAGATAAGCCGCGTTCATGCCATGCGATGCGGCGTTTGTGGCGGTGATCACCGTAAAAAGCGCCGTGTTGATCCGGTACGTCCCGGCGGTCAGGATGCCCAGTTGCCGCCCCTTCTCGCCGCCATTGGCAAGGAACTTCCGCGCGTTCTGGAAGTTATCGCAGTCCACCACCTTCGCCAGAATCCGCTGAGGCGGAGTCGCGTTCCCATCCGCCGCCACGATCAACCCGATCTCCCCCTGCGGGATCACCAGCATCGGGACTTTGTGAATCGTGTACTGCCATCGCCAGAATCCGAGGTGCAGCCCCGGCGCGAGCGTATCGGCCTGATACCCCGCCTCGCCATTGAGCGCCACCATCCGCCCGGCAGGGAGACTCTTCCCTGCGAACTTCTTGACTACGATCCCCACCTGCCGTTCGCTGATCACAACGATACCCAGCGCCGCGCTGATCAGGAACAACACCGCGATCAGTCCCAACGAACCCAATACAATGAGAACAAACAACCCGTCCATGCCCGTCCTCCATCCCCATCGCGCCGAAGTACGCACAATCTGATCGCACAGCCGCGATCATTCCGCTACGATAGCGCGCGGGAAGGGGTAGCCCGTATCCCAATTTCCGGGGGATTCAACGCGTCAGCCCGTCGAGTCCCCACTCGACGGGCTGACAAACCCTATCCCACATCCTTCTAGGAAGAAAGCGAAGTTGTTAGTGATTGCGCCGCAGTTCCTGCCGAATCTGCCCGATATTCATCCCCGATTCATACAGCGCAATCAGGTCACGCACGGTCACATCGCCATACGCTGCCGCCAGCGAAACCATCTGCTTGAATATCCCCAGCGGAATCCCCGATTCGTTCAGCGAGAAGGCTTCGTCCGGTGTCAGCCCCGATTCGCGGGCCAGCGGGTAGAGCTGCTTGATCTGCCCGAACCCATACCCCGCGTCGAACCACCCCATGATCTCCTCGTACGGCACGCCGAGTTCTTCCGCCAGCCGTGTTCCGTGTGGATGCACCGTTAACGGGCCATCCACCGAAGCCAGCGTCTCTTCATTCGCCTGCACCACCACGCTCCGATCAGCCACCTGCACATGGACGGCCCCTTCGAGCGTCGCATAGTACGTCGCCTGGTCAGAGACGATCTCCGTCTCAAACACCGTCCCTCGCACCGATGCAGTCGAAGACGGGGTCTTGAGTTCGAACACCTCGACATCAGCCAGCGTTGTCTCTACTCGGCTGAACACTCGCCCCGCATCGAGCGACAATCGAACCCGATACGCTCCCTGCGTCCCGGTGCTGAGTTCCTCCACCGCCAGCGCGGTTCCTTGATCGAGCGTGATCATTGATCCATCATTCAGCGCAAGCTGTCCGATCTCACCCGGTTCGAGCGTGATCGTATCCCCGGCCTGAATCACCCGCGTCTCGGTGACCTTCTCGCCATTCTGCAAATCGAGATCGGATAACCGAATCGGCCCGCTGACTGTCGCGATCCGCAGTTCGGCAGCCTCTGCGGTTGCCGGAACCAGCCCCAATTGCGGCACAGCCACAAATCCAACGATCAACACAACC
>JAHEME010000015.1 GCA_024643825.1 Chloroflexota bacterium
AAGATAGAAGTCGAGAAACTGGCACTGGCGGCCCGTCTCAAAGCGGCTATTGAAATGGGCGATCTTTCGGAGAACGCAGATTATGCGGCTGCGAAGGAAGAGCAGGGTTTTCTTGAGGGGCGGATTCAGCACCTCCAGGAAATGATCAATGGCGCATCCATCATTGATGAAACCCACAACCGCAATGGGTTCGTTCAGCTTGGAAGCCATGTGACGGTTCTGGAAGAGGGAGAATCTGACCACGAAACATTTATGCTGGTGGGACAGGTCGAAGCCAACCCACGCGAGGGCAAAATCTCGAACGAGTCGCCTCTGGGCGGTGCGCTGCTGGGTAAGAAGGTTGGGGACAAGGTGCGGATTTCTGCCCCTGACGGCGAAGCGGTTTTCAAAGTCATTAAGATACAATAATCGCGCAGCACAAATAGTAAGGGCCTTCCGTGTTGTGGAAGGCCCTTTGTCGTTTTCTACCCTGAAAATGGCGGTGAACCCGCTGGAGGTGTACCACTACCTCCTGTCGGCGCACCCGGTAGGTTCACCCGATTCGGGGGCGGAGCGTCCCTCCGGGGCGTTACCATCGGGCCAGGCCCCTGCCCATCCTTCTTCCATGAAGCCAACTCAATCGTAATTCGCTCAAACACGCTGTTCGGCGGCATCGCTCCGCTAGAGTACGAAATATCCACGATACGAGCCTGAACCCTGAGACTGGCGGTTTCCAGCATCACACGCGTACTGCCTTCTGCTTTGACTGCCTCCCCCTTCGGGGCCAGCCGAGCACGGATACTATCATCATTGAAGGCGTGATCGCTCATCAGGACTTTGGTGACCGTACGAATGTCATTCTTATCGAACAACCACACTTCAAAGGCGGTCACGTTCTTGACATCGGAGGAGCCAATCGTCTCGGAGACCCCCACACCGCACTCGCCCAGAAATTCGCCTGATGGGGTCTCAATGCTGAACGAGTCATCATAGAGATCGTCCCCATGAAGATACGTTGTCATGAACTGGACGATGGGCGGATCGGATCCCATCGATTCAAAGTCCGTCTTCTCGACTGCGGCAGAGATCTGCGCTCCGCGTGCGGCAGCACTACGGACTGTCTCACCAGCATCGTCGGGCTTCTTGCGACCAAATCCCGGTAATGTCGCACGGGTTCGCTCCACTGGCGCGGGAGACGGTGCTCCACTTGCAGCAGGGGCAGACGAGGCTGTGGGGGCCATTGCAGGGGCAACGCCCGCTTCTTCACTGGCATTGATGATACGATATACTCCTGCCCCAACGATAGCAATGCCTACCACCACCAATCCAATCAGCGGCAGGATGCTGGGAAATGGCAAACTGGTTGATTTGAGGTTGCACACACCGAGCGAGGAATTCTCGACCACAGCGCCACCCTGTACCAGAGTTCGGAGTTGATCCAAGTTCTGGAATTTGACGGGATCAGACCCATATCGCTGTTGCGCATCATCGAAGGCTGAGCTTAACCCATTATCCTGCTGACACAGGAAGGACAGACGATCAGCAGCCAACGCATCATTTGCATCGGATGCATAGGCATCTGCTACCGCCTGAACGTAAATGCCCTGATAGGATGGGTGCAACTGCCAGGGCCCAGTATTGGCGATTTGCACACTGGAGGCAGCCCATAAATACCCCAGGGTGGCACTAACAACCAGCACAACAACCATTGCCACTATGGGGCCTACCCGTCCGAATGATCCACTCATGGCATTACGACCCTTCCTGTCAAACAAGAATCAAGCAGACTAACTCCAACTCCTGATCCAGACGACGATTGAACACAAACCCGCATAAGGATTGGAGAATGCTAACTGCTATTGTACTCCGTCGTCAAGGCAAGACAAGTCTCGCAGGATGTATCCCCATCATGCCATGCCTTCGACTTGCTCACCAGCTTCCAACGAGGGCAAGAGATTCGTCGCAACTTGTTCCTCACAGACAGAACACTGCGCCCAGTTCTTATTCTGCACAATTAGCAACCCACCGCAATTGGGGCACGGTTCCGAAACCGGGCGCTTCCAACTCGTCCATTCACACTCAGGGTAATTGGAACATCCATAGAACGTCCGACCCCGGCGGGTCTTGCGCGCGACAATTTCTCCTCCATCAAGTGGGCAGACTACACCAATCTTTTCCAGCCAGGGTTCGGTGTAGCGGCACGTGGGGAAATCCGAGCACCCGATGAATTTGCCAAACCGCCCCCAACGTATGATCAGAGGATGCCCGCTTTCGGGGCAATCGCGTCCAATCCGTTCTTCCCCCAGATCGACATTCGGAACGTGCTCCTGCGCGCGATCTACTTCCGATTTGAATGGATCGTAAAATTCGCGCAGCACGGGAACCCACTCCGCCTCACCGGAAGCGATCAGATCGAGTTCATCTTCCATACGCGCAGTAAACCCTACATCTACAATCTCCGGGAAATGCGCCACCAGCAAGTCGTTGACGATCATGCCAATCTCGTTTGGCAGCAGACGCTTGGCTTCTCGCCGAACATATCCACGATCCTGAATGGTCTGCAAGATAGGCGCATAGGTACTTGGCCGCCCTATCCCATATTCTTCCAACGCTTTCACAAGCGTGGCTTCGGAGTACCGGGGCGGCGGCTGTGTAAAATGCTGTTCAGGGATCAACTGAAGCAGATCAAGAAGATCGGATTCTTGCAGATCAGGGAAGATGCTGCCCAGACCTTCCTCCTCTGGATCATCTTCATCGTGGACATCACGGTAGGCAGCCAGAAAGCCAGCAAAACGAAGCAGCGAGCCGGATGCTCGGAAGAGATAGGGTCTGGGGCCGCCTGATTTGCCCGCCGTCACATCGACCGAGATCGTATCGTATACCGCAGGGGCCATCTGGCTGGCGACAAAGCGCTGCCAGATCAGCTCGTATAGACGATACTGATCACGCGTCAAATAGCTTTTGATAGCCTGGGGTGTTCGATAGGTGCTGGTAGGACGAATGGCCTCATGCGCTTCCTGCGCACCAGCGGCTTTCTTTGTGTACACATTGGGTTTATCCGGCAGATAGTCTTTGCCATAGGTCTCGGCAATGTAGCGGGCGGCTTCCTGCTGCGCTTGCCCAGCAATATTCGTGCTATCCGTACGCATATAGGTAATCAGTCCGACTTCACCATCCGCCCCCACATCCATGCCTTCGTACAACTGCTGGGCGATCTGCATGGCACGACGGGCGGTGAATCCTAATCGGCGCGAGGCTTCCTGCTGGAGAGTGCTGGTAATGAAGGGCGGCAAAGCACCTCGTTTGCGCGTCCCTCTTTTTACCGAATCGATCACGTATTCTGCATGATCCAGATCGCGAAGGATGGGATCGACTTCCCCCTGGGTTGGCAGGCTGATCGATTCGCCATTGATACGGATGAGCCTGGCGAGAAAGTGAATACGATCGGGAATATCACGCTCGACTGCACGGGCAAGATCCGCATCGATTGTCCAATATTCTTCGGGAACGAAACTCTCGATCTCGCGTTCACGTTCTACAATCATGCGAACAGCCACCGACTGCACCCGCCCTGCCGACAGACGCGGGCGAACTTTCTTCCACAAGAGAGGACTCAACTCATACCCAACGAGGCGATCCAGAATACGGCGCGCCTGCTGCGCATTGACACGATCCATATCAATGGGCCGTGGGTGCTCAAACGCTTCGTTGACTGCATCACGTGTGATCTCGTGAAACACAACGCGCTGTACATCTTTTTCGTCCAGTTCCATCGATTCGACCAGATGCCAGGCAATGGCTTCTCCCTCACGATCAGGGTCAGTCGCCAGATAGACTTCCTTCGCTTGCGCAGCTGCTGCACGAAGTTCTTTGATCACCTCACGTTTATCATTGGGAACGCGATAGCGAGGTTCAAAATCATTCTCAATGTCCACTGAAAGTTGGGACTTGAGTAGATCGCGCACATGGCCAACAGAGGCGCGTACTTTGAAATCCTTGCCAAGATAATTCTCAATGGTGCGAGCCTTGGCAGGAGATTCAACGATGACTAATCTTCCCTGCCTACGGCGTGGGGAAGGTGTATTTATAGTACTTGCTCGTCGGGAACCAGTAGACTTCCGGGGCTTACGCTTGCTTGCAGTTGACCTTTTCGCCACCTTTTTTGGGCGCGGGGCTGGTTCCGGCGGTGTCAATTGTTCGTGCTCAGGTGTAGCTCCCATGCGATAAAGACTTGTTCCGCATACGGGACAAACGCCTTTTGTAGCAGGCTGCGCGGACTTCGTAAACACAGCCTGAGGCTCTGCGAGCGTTCGGGCTGTTTTGCACTTCATACAATAAGCGGTCAGTTCATCACTCATAAGTAGAAATCTTGTCCATTTTCTCGAAGACGTTCAACAACTTGCTTGATTTTCTGGGCATGGTCTCGATGCGAAATAAGTAAGACATCATCAGTGTCCACGATTATCAAATCGTCAACGCCGATTGTCGTTACAAAACGATTCGTATAAAGAATTGTACCGGTGGTCTCAAGCAAGAGAGGTCTGGGGCCAACGGCAACGTTATCGCCCTGTTCGTCTGATAAGATAGCGTAAAGTGCCTCGAAATTACCAATATCGCTCCATCCAATATCAATCGGGATCACACGAGCATGCTGCTGCACATGCTCCATGAGCGCGTAATCTACGGAGATTCTTCGTGTTTTCGACCATTCCTGCGTCAGTACTGATTCATAGTTAGCGGTTCCAATAGATGAGGCGATCCGATCAAGTCTTTCGTACATATCGCCAGCATGCTGCTTAAACTCCGCTAATACACGCTTTGCGGGCCAGATAAACATCCCACTGTTCCAACTATACTCTCCGGTGGCAAGAAACTGTTTGGCTGTCTCCCGATCTGGCTTTTCGGCAAAGCGTGCCAGAGAATACATTTCAATGCCATCTACCGTTTTTAGGAGATCGCCTCGTTCGATGTAACCGAACCCAATGGAGGGATGAGTTGGTTCGATACCCAGTGTAATGATCTCTCCCTGTGCAGCTTCTTCTGCCGCAACCTTCAATACCTTGCGAAATGCCAGCACATCCGCGATGTGATGGTCTGCTGTTAGCACCGTCATCACCGCATTTGGATCGCGATGATGCACATGAATTGCCCCCAGCCCGACGGCGGGAGCCGTATCGCGCCCGGCAGGTTCAATGAGGAAATTCTCTGGTGGGAGGTCGGGAGCCTGCTCTTTAAGGTGCTTGATCAGCTCAGCGTTGGCGACCACCAGAATTCGATCTGGTGTGAATAATGGGTACAGTCGCTCCACCGAAATCTGAAACATCGAGCGATCTTCTTCCAGCAGCGCAAGCAGCGGCTTGGGGCGAGATTCTCGGCTCAGCGGCCAAAGGCGGGTTCCGGCCCCACCCGCCATGATCAAGGCATACGAAGATGACATACCATTCCTCACCACAGAAGATTATTTTCGTACATAGGTCATGGGCGCAACCTGACGCACCACACCTTTTAGTTCTAACATGGTCAGCGCGCTGCTCACCTGTGCCACAGGAAGTTCGCAGAGCCGCGTCAAATCGTCAATGTGGGCGGGATCATTGGAAATGTTCCGCATGACCTGTTCCTCGTCGGCGCTCATCGACGGCAGGCTCGCAGCTGCTTCTACATAGTGAGCTACTCGTTCCAAATCAAGCACTTCCAGGATGTCCTGTGCAGAAAGCACAGGATGCGCCCCATCCTGGATCAGATGATTGGTTCCGTTACTGCCATGCGCAGTGATATTCCCAGGAACTGCGAAAACTTCGCGTCCCTGTTCGAGCGCATACCCCGCTGTGACCAATGCACCACTCTTATCGCCAGCCTCAACCACCAGAACACCACGCGCCAGACCACTCATAACGCGGTTACGAGGGGCAAAGTTCTTTCCTTCTGGCCTGGTTCCCAGGGGAAAAGGGCTGATCAACGCTCCATTTTGGATAATGCTTGCGGCAAGCTGACGATGCTCTGGCGGGTAGATTGTATCCAATCCACATCCCAGGACGGCAAGGGTGCGCCCACCAACCTCCAAAGCGGCAGCATGCACTTCCGCATCTACCCCACGAGCGAGGCCACTCACGATGCACAACCCATTAGCAGCGAGTTCTGCCGCCAACCGATGAGCGACCTGACGGCCATATGCTGAGATCGATCTCGTCCCAACAACGGTCAGCGCCCAAAGATCCGATTCATCGAGTGTGCCCCGCAAATAAAGCACGGGCGGGGCCTGATCAATAGCACGAAGTTCAGAAAGCAGCGGCGGATAGAGATCGTCTTCCCAGGTTAAAACCGCGATGCCCAGTTTATCCAGACGCGCCAGTTCTGCCCTCGGATCGATCAGGCGACGATTTTCAAGGACGCTTTGTATTGCTCTCTTATCCAGACCAGCCTGGCGCAAATCTTCACGGGAGGCATGCCAAGCGTTTCCGAGGGTGCCAAACACATCCAGAAGCTGCCGGAAACGGACAGGGCCAACCCCCGGTATTTTGTTAAATCCGATCCAAAATTCGCGCTCAGTCATTCAGCAGAACCGTCCGGGCTACAGAGCGAATACGATGTCTCATTATCGAGGTTCTGTCAATAAAGCATTTTGGATCAGGGCCGGGCAAAGGGGTCGAATAGTTTCTGATATTCCTGTAACGCGTAGCGGTCGGTCATCCCTGCAATATAGTCACAGACAACTCGCTCAAGCGAAATATCGCTTTCGCTAAGGCGCTGCCGCACCCCGTCCGGGAGCTGCTCTGACACGGACTGGTAGGCCTCAAATAGCTGGGTGATGAAGTGACCAGCCTTCTGCGCCATTCGCACGACACGATAATGGCGATACATGTTCTGAAAGAGATAATCTTTCAACTCGCGCGCCATCGCCTTCATCTCGTCCGAATGCCCAATCACATGGTGGTCGAGCTTCTGAAGCTCCAGAACCGAACCCACATGATCACCATTCAGGCGATCATTGGTGGTTACGATCACATCGCGCACAAGAATTCCGATCAGCCGACGAATGAGCCGATGACGGGCCATTTCGTCAAAATCCTGCGCGCTTACCCCAATTGACTTCCGTCCGAGTTCCCACAAAGCCAACCCATTCAACTGCTGGGGCACAAGCAGTCCGGCATAGATGCCGTCGTCGAGATCATGTGCGGTGTAGGACAATTCATCCGCAATGTTGGCGATCTGTGCTTCGAGATTGGCATGAAGTTCGGGACTAAAGTCGGTTGCATCGCTTATATCGTACTCAGTTTCGTGCTTCACGATCCCTTCCCGCACCTCATAGGTCAGATTCAGGCCCGGAAAATCTGGATAGCGATGCTCCAGCCGCGTCACAATCCGAAGAGATTGTTTATTGTGATCAAATCCACCATGCTCGGCCATCAGTTGCGAAAGGGTGGTTTCCCCGGAATGTCCAAACGGAGGATGCCCCATATCGTGAGCGAGGCAAATGGCTTCAACCAGGTCTTCATTCGCTCCCAGTGAACGCGCGATGGTACGTCCAATTTGTGCTACTTCAAGGGTGTGCGTTAACCGAGTACGAAAGTAGTCGCCTTCGTGATTCACGAATACTTGCGTTTTGTATTCCAGGCGGCGAAAGGCCGTTGTATGCAACACGCGATCCCGATCGCGTTGAAAGGCAGTACGATGATTAGGTTCCTGCTCAGGAAAGGCACGCCCCTTCGAGTCGCCACTTTTCATCCCATAGGGCGCAAGCTCTCTTTGCTCTCGCTGCTCTAGCTCTTCACGTAAATAAATCATAATAACCTCCAAGGTAGGCATGCTGCCTGTTACGCAGTCTAACATTCCGAAGGATTCAAGTCAACGTAGCCCACTGGCGATTTCAGCCTCGAATTGAAGGGGGTGTTTCTTTGGGGTATAGTCGGCTGGCTTTGCAGAAACCATCTTTTATCTCTTTCTCACCTGTTGAAAATCCTATCCGCAGGAGACACTATGGACGCTCGTGTTGATAAAGTAGCAGAACTCCTCGTCAACTACTCTACCGAGGTCAAACCCGGCGATCTCGTGATGATTCACACGTATGAGCCGCTGGCAGAGCCACTCGGACTGGCTGTCTACAAGCACGTACTTCTGGCAGGTGGCAATGCCGTATTTCGGATGGGGCCGGGGGATTACACCGCTGCCACTGAGATTCTGTACCGCTATGGAAACGATTCACAGTTGGAGTTCATGGACCCGACCTTCTATTGGCTCATGGAGAACATTGACGTTCGGCTGGCACTGCGCGCACCTGTGAATACACGCGCATTAACCAGTGTCGATCCTCAAAAAGTATCTCGTTTTCAGAGAGCACAGGCCCCCACGCAGCGCACTTTTATGGATCGACAGGGCCGTGGTGAACTCCGCTGGGCGGTGACTCAATTCCCCACTCGTGCCGCTGCGCAGGATGCTGAGATGAGTCTCACCGATTACGAGGACTTCGTATACGGAGCCTGCATGGTGCATCTCGATGACCCGGTGGCGTACTGGAAGACAAAATCTGCTGAACAGCAGCGGCTTGTGGATTGGCTCGGCGGTCATGATCGAGTGGAAGTCAAGGGAGAGAACATCGATCTGACCCTTTCGATCAAAGATCGGATATTTGTCAATGCGGACGGCAAGCGCAACTTCCCGGATGGAGAAATCTACACCGGACCAGTAGAAACCTCAGTGAATGGCTGGGTGAAATTCACCTATCCGGCGATCAAGGATGGACGCGAGGTAGAAGGGCACGAACTGCGCTTCGAGGACGGGAAGGTTGTCAAAGCAACCGCGCGGAAAGGGGAGGAGTTCCTAAATGCAATCCTCGACACCGATCCCGGAGCACGCTTCCTCGGCGAGTTTGCTATCGGCACGAATGAGAACATCCAACAGTTCACGCGTAACATTCTTTTCGATGAGAAGATCGGCGGCACGGTGCATATGGCAGTCGGAGCCGGGTATCCCAACACCGGGTCGGTAAATCAATCCGCGATTCACTGGGATATGATCTGCGATATGCGGTCGGGTGGAGAGATCCGGGTAGACGGCGAGCTATTCTACAAGGATGGTGTTTTCCAGGTTTAGCCTGAAGTAGAAAGACTGGCGACCAACGGAGCCAACTTAGTCCATTCACGGTTCCGCGCATAGGCGACGGCCAGGGTCTCCCAAGCCAATCGATCTCCCGGCGACTTCTGAACCTGAGATTCGAGGAATGCGATGACTGTCGGGGGTACGGGCGTATCTTCCGTGAAGAGGGCTTCATAGGCTTTAC
Organism: Chloroflexota bacterium; assembly: GCA_024643825.1. Lineage (GTDB taxonomy): Bacteria > Chloroflexota > Anaerolineae > Aggregatilineales > UBA3940 > JAHEME01. Next base: position 9,254 of record JAHEME010000015.1, read on the forward strand.
GCATCTGGGTGACAAACGCTTGCATCCGGGCGTAATCCCGACGCTCTCGCAGCAGCCAGCGAATCGTCTCTACCAATTCACCCGGTTCCAGCGGCTTCGCCAGATAATCTCGCGCACCCGCCCGCATCGCTGCGCGAATATCCTGCGCGTCGTTGACGACCGAAAGCATGACAATCTGCGTGTCAGGGTTCGCCGCCAGGATCGCGCGGGTTGCCTCTGCCCCATTCAAGCCGGGCATGTCATAGTCCATCACAACGACATCGGGCTGATGCTTCTGAGCAAGGGTGAGCGCATCGCTACCAGAGGTAGCGGTTGCCACGATCTGCAAGTCGGCGGCAGATGAAAGCATCCGCGTTGTCTCGGAACTGGACTCCGAAATGTCTGTTACGATCAATACCTTGCTGGCTGTGTCACTCATCTTTTGCCAACCTTGAGGACTCCGGGGTAGGAATTCCTACCAACTATAACAGGAGACGCTTCGGAGTGGAAGCACAAGCCCAGTTCGGCTTGCTACGAATCACCTGTCTCTACATCAGCAACAGGCAGGATACGATCCTGTTCCCAGATAGGCACATCATTACGCCCCGTACGCCGCAGCACCAGCAGTTCTCGCAGTTCAAAGACCTGATCGCGCAGTAGAGCAGCCTTCTCAAATTCGAGATCCGCTGCGGATTGTTTCATTTGCTTCTCCAACTCCTTGATCAAATTCTCCAACTCTCGATGAGGCATGTCGGGGGAAAGCTGAAGATCAACCCCTTCAGCTTCAGCGGACTGCATCTTCACGCGCTGCGTGAGATCATGGACTTCTTTGATAATCGTTGCCGGGACGATTCCATGTTCCTCGTTATAGGCCATCTGAGTGGCACGTCGGCGGTAGGTCTCGTCAATGGCGGCTCGCATCGCATCCGAGGTTTTGCTGGCATACATGATCACATGCCCATTCAGATGGCGGGCTGCACGTCCGATGGTCTGAATCAAAGCCGTTTCGGATCGAAGGAATCCCTGACGATCAGCATCCAGAATTGCCACTAAAGAGACTTCTGGTAAGTCGAGACCTTCTCGCAGAAGGTTGATGCCCACCACAACGTCATAGACTCCAAGACGAAGATCGCGGAGAATCTCTATTCTTTCGAGCGTATCCACTTCACTATGGAGGTAGTGAACCTTGATCCCTGCCTCCATCAGATAATCTGCGAGTTTCTCTGCCATACGCTTGGTCAGCGTTGTTACCAGAGTACGTTCGCCCTGCTCTAATCGCTGCCTGATTTCTCCTAGCAGATCATCGATCTGCCCATCTACATCTCTAATCTCAATCTCCGGGTCAATGAGGCCCGTTGGACGAATAATCTGCTCAACAAGCTGCTCATTGTGCTCCAGTTCATAGGGGCCAAGAGTCGCGCTGGTATAGATCACCTGGTTAATATGCTCCTCAAACTCATCGAAGCTCAAGGGGCGATTATCCAACGCGCTGGGGAGACGGAAGCCATACTCCACCAGAGTCTCTTTCCGGCTGCGATCTCCGCGCCACATCCCTCTGATCTGCGGGATCGTCATGTGGGATTCGTCTACAATCAGAAGAAAGTCTGACGGGAAGTAATCCATCAGGGTAGAGGGTGGCGAACCTGGCAGCCGACGATCCAGGTGGCGCGAGTAGTTCTCAATCCCGGAGCAAAAACCTACTTCGCGCAGCATTTCCAGATCATAAAACGTTCGCTGCTCAAGCCGCTGGGCTTCCAGCAAACGCCCTTGAGCGTTGAGCATCTTTAGCTGCTCTCCCAGTTCTGCCTCGATGTCGTTGATTGCGTCTTTGAGGGTATCTGTCTCTGTGATGAACTGCGCGGTCGGGGCAATGGTGACTTCGTGCACCTCCTGGAGGACTTCTCCGGTAAGGGGGTCTACTTCCAGAATGCGCTCAATATCATCCCCCCACAGGCTGATACGGATCGCGCGTTCACTGTAGCCGGACATGATCTCCAATGTATCACCACGCACGCGAAAGGTTCCGGTCTTTAGTTCCGTATCGTTGCGTGTGTACTGAATGTTGACCAGATGCCGCAGAATCTCATTGCGGCGGATTGTCTGCCCTACCTGAAGGGACAGCATGGAATCGCGCCATATCTCTGGGCGACCAATCCCATAGATGCACGAAACGGAAGCAACGATCAGGACATCGGAACGGGTCATGAGTGCTGCCATTGATGCCAGTCTCAGCCGTTCGATCTCTTCGTTGATGTCGGAATCTTTCTCGATGTAGAGGTCTTGCTTTGGAACGTAGGCCTCCGGTTGATAGTAATCGTAGTAGGAGACGAAGTACTCAACGGCATTGTTTGGGAAGAATGTCTTGAATTCGGCATAGAGCTGTGCGGCGAGTGTCTTATTGTGCGCCATGATTAGCGTTGGCTTCTGCACCGCTTGCACAATTTCCGCCATCACAAACGTCTTGCCTGTGCCCGTAGCACCGAGGAGCGCTTGATGTCGCTTCCCTGATTCAAGCCCATGAACGAGCTTCGCAATGGCATCTGGTTGATCCCCCGTGGGTTGGAAATCAGACACTAACTGGAACTTCTTATTCATGGACTCTCTCCACATAGAGGGGGCAGAACTAAAGTTCGATACGAACCTGTATTATAGCTCGCGGAAGGGCCTATTTCTAGCTTTTTGACTGCCCGCAGACCTAATTCTCAAGACATAGAAGTCGCTACTATTCCCACTATTCGTTACCATTCCGTCTATATCAAGTTCTCTGTACACATGAGACTTCTTTCCAATAACTAATGGGAAGATCACTTCAAACTCGCATAATCTTTGCACGGTCGAGACTTGAGAGATGGGTCAACTTTATGCGAACTCTATTTGCTTTCTCCATAACGCATCTCTTGCAATCCATTAAGCGTCCTAGAATGAGGGCTACCGATGACCAATCTGTTTTCGCTGGGCAAGCTGCCCCCCGATGTTCTCAGTGCTCTCCTTGAGACGCATACGCCCCGCGATCCGCGCGTCATTCTCGGCCCACGCCCCGGCGAAGATGCGGCGGTAGTTGACATCGGGGAACAGTATCTGATTGCCAAGACGGACCCGATCACGTTTGCGACGGACGAAATCGGCTGGTACGCGGTGAATGTCAACGCCAACGATATTGCCACAATGGGAGGAACACCTGCATGGTTCATGGCAACCCTACTGCTCCCGATTGGAACCGCAGATCAATCGATGGTCACAACAATCTTTGCGCAGATCACCACCGCCTGTGATGCGCTGAACGTTTCTCTAATTGGTGGTCACACAGAGATCACTTACGGGCTTGACCGCCCCATCGTTTCTGGAGTCATGCTTGGGCTTGCCCCGAAAGATCAACTGGTGCTAACCGGGGGCGCTCAACCTGGCGATGCGATACTTGTGACCAAAGGGGTTCCCATTGAGGCGACCGCGATCATTGCACGGGAACGGAGAGAGATGCTAGCTTCTCAGTTTTCGGCTGCGTTTCTTGAGCAGTGTGCCGGGTATCTCCATGACCCCGGAATCAGCGTACTGCGCGATGCCCAGATCGCGATGAAGACAGGTCAAGTACATGCGATGCACGACCCCACCGAAGGGGGACTAGCAACTGGCTTATGGGAATTGGCGGATGCGTCTGGCGTTCGCCTCAATGTCAATCCCGCGCCTGCTGTACTTGGCCAGAGCCGTGCCGTGTGTGAGGCCGTCGGGATCGATCCACTGGGTGCGATTGCCAGCGGTGCTCTTCTTCTCTCGGTTCTCCAGGCAGATGCAGCCCCTATCATGAACGCATTGCGTGAAGTGGGGATTCCCAGCTATGAAATCGGTCACGTGGAAGAAGGTTCGGCTGAAGTAATCGCCGAGGGGAGACTCCTTCCACGCCCACCGCGTGATGAGATTACGCACCTCTACGAGTAGAAATTCTATCGGATACGGGTCAGGATGATCCCGGCTTGCTGAATGACAGCGGAAGCCCACATAGGCTGTGTCGCGAGGAATTCCGGGTCGCCGTAGTGGGAGTCCTGATCGAGAGCCTGCTGATATTCCATATCTGCCTCGTCTTTCTTGCCATTTCTATCCAGAGCTATGGCAAGCCCTGCATGTGCCTCTGGCGTGTCCAGCCCAAGATTCACCGCTCCCAGCAATGCGTCGAGAGCATCTTCATAACGACCTGCATCCAGAAGGGCAAACCCCAGCCTCAGCAGTAGTTGGGAATCCGATAAGCCAAGGGTCAATGCTTGCTGATAATCTTCTACGGCAAAGCCTGTGTAGCGAAGCTGGTGCCATGCCCAACCCCGTGCTTCATACACATCTGCCGTCGCATACCCCAGTTCAATCGCTTGTGTGAACGCATCTTTAGAGGACTCAAAATCCTCTGCTGCGAGTGCCACTTCGCCCAGAATGACGTAGGCATGACCTGACTCTGGATTTTGCACAAGAGCTAACTGAGCATCATTGGTTGCGCGGTCGTAGGCTTCCATTTGCAAGTGGAGGTCTCCCCGCAGCAGATATGCATTGAGGTAGCCGGGGTCAAGTTCAATAGCGCGATTGAGCCGGTATTCCGCCTGTGGATACTTCTCCTGCGCCTGGTACATCAATGCCTGGTTGAGAAAGTAGAGCGAACGATTCGGGGCAATATCCAACAGGCGATCATAGGTTGCAACCGACTGTTCAAAATCTCCCTGTAATCCCAGTGTGATCGCGAGGTTGAGAAGTGGTATCTCTGCATCAGGCGCAAGCGCGGCGGCAGCCTGGAACTGCTCCCTCGCTGCACTGAGATCGCCCTGTCGAACCTGGATCACCCCCACGAGGTTGGCCGCCCAGGCTGCATCAGGCTGAAGAGTCTGGAGAGTCTGGGCATCTGCCAGGGCAACGTCATAATGGGCCAACTGCGCGTTTGCCAGAACCCGATTGTATAGTACCGGCCAATAATCAGGCGCATAGTCGCGTGCAAAATAAAACTCGGAAAGGGCACTGGTCGCGTCGCCCAGTTGAAGATAGACGCTGCCCCGATTCAGATGCGCCATCCATGATTCATTGCTCAAACGGATCGACTGACTGGCTCTTTGTAAAGCGTTTATCGTTTGCCCATTCTTTGCTTCTGTTGTACTGAGCATCATCTGGATCACGGCCTGCTGCGCGATATTGCTGGCTGTTGACTCCTCGGCATTTGTCGTTTGCAGATCACGGATGCGCTCCGCCGCGTTTGCTATGTCTCCACTGCGCAATTCCAACGATGCAAGGACGATCTGTGCGGTGAAAGATAGATCGCCTTCCGGGTTCACTAGAATCGCAAGGTCGCCCGGCGTCATCGATGCCCATGCGTTGAAATTCCCGTCAAGGCTCGCCATGTCAGGCTCTGAAGCCATGTTGATCCAGACTTCCTGAAGCCCCTCTGAGACTGGTCCCCATGTGACCAGCACATCAAATCCCGGCATGTCAGTGGTCAGGTTCAGCGATTCCGGCCTGACGCCCGACGGAATGACCACATCCCCCTTGAACTGCACGGTTGCCCCAAATGGGGTGATTTCCAATGCCTGCCTGATCGCAGCTTCGAGATTGTCCGCCATGCCCGGATCACCCCCTTGAACCGGGGTAAGCCCAATGATGATCCCGTCGGATTCTGGGGCTCCAGTGACGCTTTCTGGGGGATTTGTGGACGTGCTTGACTTCGTAGAGAGTGGGTCTGGCGTCAGGGATACAGCTACTGCCATAGGCGTAATCGTGGCTGTATGCGCCGGGACTATCAGCGAAGAACTCCCCTGTGACCGAACCAGGAGTACGAGTGATATGCCAAGGCTAATCATCAGGAAGCCCACGGCAATCACGGTAGAAATCGAAACGCGGCGGGTGCCGCGTTCATCAGAAGATGGTGTATTCATGGGCAGCAGTTCCAAAGTCGCCTAAGGATAGAGATTATTCCTCAGCGCTGTCAGGTGAATCGAGCTTCTGTTCTTCACGAGCCTGTGCAAGAACATCTCGGAAATGCCCTTCCCAGTCCGTCGTGCGCATCCGCTGCGCTTGCTTCCATTGGCGGATGGAAAGATAGACTAACAGGGCCGCAAGCACGGCGAACATGCCGATAGTAGTGAGAATATTGATCAGAGAGGGCGCTTCTCTCTTCCCTTGCGGATACACATCATATCCCGGATTTAGTTTCGGTGGGGGTATCTGGGAAAAAACCGGGGGGATGCTTCGCAGGTAATCGACAATGGCCTGCACATCATGCCCCGTCAGCGTGCTATAGGCTTCCCAGTGCATTCCGTAGACGGGGCGGCGATCCGGGTGCTGGCCAGCAACGATTGTCAGGATGATAGCCTC
>JAHEME010000373.1 GCA_024643825.1 Chloroflexota bacterium
GATTCTCAACTCTGGCGCGTGGCAGCAGCACACCCAGAATCATGAGTTCATCACGTAGACAGTCGATGACCTACCCTCTCGATCAAATCGATCACCGCCCATATCCCCTGTCGGACATCGCGCTGCTTGTGCATTATGTCCACAATATCGACGTGGTGGTGTGGCCTCTGGAGAAGCTTGCGTGACAATCTACGACATCTCTCGCACGATCACGCCATCCACAGCAGTATGGCCCGGTGATACACCTTTCACGTTTGATCAGATCGCCAGCCTTCAGCAGGAGGCTGGATTCAACCTGACGACCCTGCATCTGAGCGCACACACCGGAACCCACGCAGACGCTCCCTGGCACTACCTCGAATCGGGCGCTCACCCTGCCGATCTGCCTTTGGAAAAGTACATCGGTTCGGCGCATGTCGCGTCGATTACCCGTCAGCATGGGGGCATCGTTCCCACCGACTTCGAAGGGCACAATCTCACCGGGATGCAGCGTCTTCTGATCCATACCTGGGTCAGTGATCTACCGGACGATCACTGGCCAGAGGATTTCCCGCATCCCACGCTGGAACTCGTCGATTGGCTGGCGGCGCAAGGCATCGTCCTGCTGGGCGTCGATATGCCCTCAGTGGATCGCTTCGATGCCTCCGAACTCGTTTGTCACCGTCGGCTGCATCAGCACGGCATGGTCAATCTGGAAACGCTCAATCTCTCAGCGGTTCCCGATGGCGAGTACGAATTGATTTCCCTGCCGTTGAAATTGGCGCATGTCTGTGGGTCGCCCGTCCGGGCCATTCTGCGGACTCTAAGCTGATAAAGAGAGCATCCATTATGAACGTCACCGTAGGCCAGAAGTCCACCCGCAGCATGACTCTGACCCACAAACATGTAGAGAGCTATGCCAAACTCACAGGCGACTATAACCCCCTCCACTTTGACGAGGCGTTCGCCGCTGGCACAAAGTTCGGCGCGCTCGTGGTACAGGGTGGCCTGACCACAGGGCTGCTCCACGCGCTGGTGGCGATGGACATGCCGGGGCCGGGAACCGTATTCCTGAGTCAGGATTGGAAATTCACGGCTCCAGTGCTTATTGGGGATACGATCACCGCCACCGCCGAAGTTCTGAGCGTTCACGAATCCAAGCCCGTATGTCAGCTTGGGATTCGTATCACCCGCCAGACCGGAGAAACCGTTCTGGAAGGGGAAGCATGGTGCTACACCTTCGAAGGAAACAACGGGGGATCCATCTGAACCGATAGGCTTGTTCTCTGCTTTCTTTTCGCCTCCTATCGCCTCACACGTTACCATTGTCGTCAATCTTTACTTTCTACGGGTGAGACCGATCATCCGATGACCATTCTGCGTTTTTTGCACTGAGGAGGAACCTCTTTTGGAACGTACACTCGTCCTGGTAAAACCCGATGGAGTGCAACGCGCTCTCATCGGAGAGATCGTAAGCCGCTTTGAGCGGCGGGGACTTCGTCTTGTAGGCATGAAGTTCATGCAGATGACGGAAGATCACGCGAAAGAACATTATGGCGAGCACAAAGATAAACCGTTCTTTGGCGAGCTGGTGAGCTTTATTACGTCTGGCCCGATAGTGGCGATGGTATGGGAAGGCACAGAAGCGATCAAAAGAGTGCGCCGCATGATGGGCGAGACCAAGCCCATGGACTCACTTCCCGGTACCATTCGGGGCGACTATGGCATGGATATGGGTCGTAACCTGGTGCATGGATCAGATAAGCCAGAGTCGGCGGCCCGTGAAATCCGCAGCTTCTTCGCTGATGAGGAGTTGATCACCTGGTCGCGTGATACCGAGAAATGGATCCACGATCCCTTTTCTTTGTGAGAGAAGATCATTTCAACAACTCTGATATAAGCACAAAAACAGATCACCACCGCTAGAAACGGTGGTGATTTTCTATGCCGGTCTCTCCTGCTTATGTCAGCTTGATCACAATGTCATAGATCAGGTTGGCAGCTTCGTCACCCCGGTCAGCCGCATTGGACATATGGCGATACGTCTCACGCAGTTTGAGCATCTCCAAAATATGTTCGAGGTCTTTCGGCCCACTGAAGAGATCGGCAAGAGCCTCTCGGTACACCGTCTCAACACGATTCTCCAGAGCTTTCGCCCGTTGTGCATGCTCTGCCGCCACGTTGGGATGATTCTCCAGACGTTCCATCGCCAGCCGAATCTCTTCGGCAGCATCTCGGAGCAGAGTAGCAATTCGCTTCAGATACTCATTAGGTTCTACCCCCAGAATATACATCTCATCGACGGTCGAGTACGTGTAGTCGAGGATGTCGTCAATCGCGCGGGATAGCGCAAAAATGTCTTCCCGATCAATGGGCGTGACAAAGGTATGCAGAAGCTCATCGATCAGGATGCGGCGCTGCTCGTCCGCGTCCTTCTCCGCCCTTCGCAGTTCCTGGGCATTCTCTGCGCTGGGATCGGTCATATAAGCAACCAGGATATCGCAGCCTTCCACAGCTACCGAAGCCTGCTTGATCAGCAGGTGAATAAAGCGATTGGATTTGCGCTGTCCTACGCGGAGGCCTTTTAATCGCTCGAACAAATTCGCCATGAAACTAGCTCCTAACTGGGCTGTCTGCTGATAGGGCTTCTGCCGGAGCAGACATGAGTGCAAAGAGATGTGGTCGCAGCAACGCAGCCCACATGGAATCGCGTACCAGGGCTTGCCTGTTGGCGATCACCCTATCAGAGTAACACTCGACGCGCAGAAACGAAAGTCCTTTCGAGGAACTGCCGCATTGTTATGACACAACGCTTCGGTATACTTGCCGGGTAGAGTCCACTTTTGCTTCTCGGAGGAAGACGGTGGACTTTGCCTGAGGGTCTACATTTTGCGCCACTTAAGACGATTCGCGAATTCCCTTCCCAGAAGTTTTACATCTCTCCTCGTGAGGAGAGATGGCACGGTTTCCAGCGTAGTTCTGCTGCTAACGGCCTTCACCGCAGCCGGGTTCTTCAATTATCTGTATCACTTCATTGTAGGAAGATTGCTTGCCCCGGATGAATATGCCATTGTGGTCTCGTTCATCGCCTTGACTGTGACCCTGACAGCACCCTTCGGGGTTACGCAAACTGTACTGGCCGATTTCAGCTCTCTGATGCTGGCGCAAGATTCGCCCGGTAAGATCAAGTATGTCTTGCGCAAAATCTTCCTCTTGCTTGGCGCTGCCTCGATTCTGCTTTCCGTGCTGGTCTTTGCTGCTCGGAACACACTCACTAGCATCCTGCATACACAATCAATCTTTGTATCGGTGGTTCTGGTTCTCTCCCTGATCGCCACCCTGGGCGTGCCTACCCTGCTCGGAGTTGCGCAGGCAGGGAAGCGATATGGGGTGGTCAGCATCGCGCGGATATTGGGCGCAGGGAGTCGATTGATCGTGGCTGCTGTGCTCGTGTTGTTGGGGCTGCATCTCTACGGAGCGCTCACGGGTGTCACGCTGGGAACGTGGCTCATGCTCCTTTACCTCGCGGTCATCGTAGTACGGAATCTACCAGGAGATGAGATCGCGGTCACGAAAACTGAATTAGGTCTGATGCTGCGCCACGCGGGATTCTTCGCCATTTCTCGCTTTGCCTTTGCCCTGTTGACATCTGAAGACGTGATCTTTGCATCGGCTCGATTTTCGCCTGAGGTTGCCGGGTATTACAGTGGAGCCTCAACACTGGGAAGCATCTTCCTGTTCTTCGTCCTACCGATTCAGATATTTCTGTTCCCAGAGGTCAACAGTCGCTTCGCCCAAGGGGAGTCGACGGATCACCAACTGCTGCGACCGCTGATATTCATCGTCGTAAGTGCACTTGCTTTCACGGGGGCTTATTTCTTATTCCCTGCGTGGATTGTGGGAATGTATTACGGCCCACAGTATGCACCTTCGGCTCAATTGCTGGGTATCTATGCGATAGCGAGTTCCGGTGGTGCGATCATGGCGCTTCAAGCGACGTTTAATCTGGCTCGTCATGAGTGGCGATACCTCTGGCTGACCTGTGTTGGCGCGCTTGTCCAGACACTCTTGATGGGTTTTGTCCTGGATGATCCAGCTTCCTACATCCTGACAATGGCGGTGATCGCCTGGAT
>JAHEME010000374.1 GCA_024643825.1 Chloroflexota bacterium
CTGTGTCTGGCTGATGTCGTGACCGTACTCCCCCTGATAGTGATAGTTGAAGATCGGCCAGTCGGTATCGTTGTTCAGCACCACTGAATCGCCGGGCTGCCGGAAGGCTTCCAGCGTGGCGGCAATGGACTGGTAATCATCGACGAGATGCAGGCCGGGATAGTAGATCGAAAGGCTCCACAGGGCAATGGCGACCAGCCCACCGAGGATCACCGGGCCGAGGAATCGAGTCCATCTGTGTGACGCGAGGCGAGCCATCGACGCCGCGCCCCAGCCGATCAGCACATACACGGGTGTGGAGAGCAGCAAGAAATAGCGCGGCGAGGGAGTCGGGTAGTTGAACTGCCCGCGTGGAATCGAGAGCAGGTAGACGAGGATCGGCGGGAGCAGGATGCCGATCCCCAGAGTCACCCACACGACGCGCTCGCGGCGGCGGGACGCGCGCCATGCGATGGCGGCTGTACCAATCAGGATCAGCAGAGACACGATCAGCAGCGGGAGGTAGCGGTCGAGATCGGTGGCAATGCCGAGAAATACGGCGCTGAGATACAGCTTGATCACGTACAGGAATGTCACCGGGGCCTGCGGCGCGGCCCACGAAGGGAGATACTGATAGGCGAACATGACCCAGGGCACGAACAGGATCAGCGCACCGACCTGTGCCGCGATCCAGCGTACCGCCAGCCGCCAGCGATTGTGTGTGACAAGAAACACGTACAGGAATGCAAGGTTCAGGGCCAGCACCACCCCCACGAATAGATACAGGGTCAGCAGACCCGCGCCGAGGGTCAAGGCAAGGAGGATCGACCAGGGCCATTGGCGGCGGCGGGTGGTGAAAAGCTGCAAAGCCGCCCACATTGCCAGCACCGCGAACATGGCTGCTGGAGCGTACATGCGGACTTCCTGCGACCACCACGCGGGCAGACGCATCACCGCCGTGAGGAGTGCGCCAGCCAGCGCAGCCCGATGACCGCCGGCGATGCGCCCGATCTGATAGGCGGCGGCAACGGTCAGTACGCCGAACAGCACCGACAGCATGCGCAGGGCAAACTCCTCGTTGCCGACCAGCGCGATCCAGCCATGCAGCAGGGCATAGGAAAGCGGCGGGTGTGCATCGCTGGCGGTATGGAGCATCATCTGCGCGATGGGCATGCGGCCCATCCAGATCGAAAAGCCTTCATCCCACCACACTGAATCGTAGGCGAGGCGATGCGCTCGCAGCGCGAAGGCCAGCAGCAGAATGGCCGCCGCCAGCAGGATCGAGGAAACAGGGATGCGAGTCAGGGGTGGGTTGCGGCGAGGCATAGGGCGGGTCGGTCTCTCCAGTCGTCAAGCGTCGTGGCAGGAATGAGTACATTTGCGTTTGGGGGCAAACCTCACCCCGCGCTATTGGATGGTGACCCTTGTTGGCTGCGGCCCCTCTCCGTACCAGAGAGGGGCGCGGGTCTTGGAATTCAACTCTCGTGTGCATGGGCGGCTGCCCCAAACTACGAATGCACCCGGCAGGAATTCGCCTGCCACCCGGCAAGCATAGCGTATGGAGGGGGCGTTGTCTACCACTGAAGCGCAATCGCACAGACCTCACCTCAGGGCAATTTACGTTGTTTCTGGGATCGAAGGGGAACTCCGCGCTATACTCTGAGCAAGTGGATTGTCACATCCTTCATTCCTCCACTCTCTCTGGTATGTGAACGTCCTACCAGGGAGCACCCCCCACATCGCGGCCTTCATCAACACCCCCACTTGATAGTACTGCGCCGCACGCTGCTTTTTCCCCCTGCATCGGGGTGAAGGGAGCCATCACAGCATGGAGCACCAATGCCAACCCCCACTGAGAGGAATCCCATGAGAGTCCTCCTCCTGTATCCTGAGTTCCCGGACACCTTCTGGAGCTTCAAACACGCGCTCCGATTTATCCGCAAGAAAGCCGGCGCGCCTCCGTTAGGGCTGTTGACCGTCGCCGCGATGCTGCCCGACGAATGGGAAAAGCGGCTGGTGGACGAGAATGTAACCGCCCTGACCGATGACGATCTGCGATGGGCAGATTATGTATTTATCAGCGCGATGATTGTGCAGCGCGAGTCGGCGCAAACGCTCATCGCACGATGCAACGATGCCGGGGTAACGGTGGTGGCCGGAGGGCCGCTGTTCACGATGGAGCATGAGAAGTTCCCTGGCGTGGATATCTTTGTACTCCACGAAGCGGAACTCACCCTGCCTCCGTTTCTGGCAGACCTGGCTGCGGGGAACGTCAACCATGTATACACCACCACCGAGCATCCGGAACTCTGTCAGACACCCGTCCCGCTGTGGCATCTGGCCGACCTCAAGCATTACGATACGGTGAGTCTTCAGTTCTCGCGGGGATGCCCCTTTAACTGCGACTTCTGCAATATCACGTCGCTGCTGGGGCATCGACCACGCGTCAAGGACGCTGCGCAGATCGTCGCCGAACTGGATAGTTTGTATGCGCTGGGCTGGCATAAGAACGTCTTTTTTGTGGATGACAACTTCATCGGCAACAAGAAACATCTGAAGACGGAACTGCTGCCCGCGCTGATCGAGTGGCGCAAGGGCAAGCACGGGATGTCGTTCAACACGGAAGCCTCGATCAACCTGGCGGATGATGCCGAGCTGATGTCGCTGATGACGCAGGCAGGGTTCAACACCGTGTTTGTGGGGATCGAGACGCCCAGCGAGGACGGCCTGGTCGAATGCAACAAGAGCCAGAATAAGGGGCGTGATCTGGTTGAGAGCGTGAAGCGGATGCAGCGTGCTGGACTTCAGGTGCAGGGCGGGTTCATCGTTGGCTTCGACAGTGACACCGCTTCAATCTTTCAGCAGCAGATCGACTTCATTCAGAAAAGCGGCATCGTAACCGCGATGGTGGGACTGCTTCAGGCTCCGCTGGGAACTCGCCTATACGACCGCATGGAGCAAGAAGGCCGCCTGGTGGCTGATTTTTCTGGCGATAACGCGGATGGCTCTACCAATATCATTCCCAGCATGGGGCTGGAACCCCTGCGTGAAGGCTATCGCACGATTCTGAGCCATATCTATGCGCCCCACCTGTACTACGAGCGTGTGCGGACGTTTCTGCGCGAATACCAACCGCCCCGGATCACGAACCCGCTGGATATGCAACACATCCTGGCGCTGTGGCGCAGTATCTATCAGCTTGGAATCCGAGGGAAGGAACGCGTCCATTACTGGAAGCTCTTTTTCTGGACTCTGTTCCGGCGTCCACGGTTGTTCCCGCTGGCGATCACGCTGGCGATCTACGGCTTCCACTTCCGCAGGGTCGCCGAGCTGCATGTGATGTGAGATTTGCAGCGATTCCCTATCAAATCGGGTTATCGTTCAAAGTTCATTTTGTACCTAAGTTGGTCTTCCGTGGCATCAGTGTCTGGACAAATGATTTCGGAAGGCCAACTTATTGATTACACTCATCAACTGTTCTGAGATTTGATGTGATTAACTTGACCTCAAGTATATTTGCTTCTGCATCCTCTTTGCATCAAAAACGATCTGAACAATAATATCCTCATTAACCATTACGAATCCCAATCACACGGAGAATCTAAACCGTCATGCGAGCAATCATTAAGGGTAAGCTTCTAATTGATGCAGAAGATCACTCTAGGGCCCTAAAGACGCTATTGACAGAATCTTGTAGCCCTGACCGACTCAAGCAATTGGGAATCCCTCTCATCGATTTGATAGACTTAGAACATACTGAAGTGACAATTAATAGAGATGCTGATGGAGAAGGGGTCTGTTCTACAGTTCTTGAAGAGTCATTGCTCACATACCTGAACTCAAAAAGCTGGCTTCCGAATCTGGAGCAGACTGACGATCTAGTACTCCATAAGACTAAAGAGATACTCGACACTATTAAAGATGATCATCTTGCCTTAACGGTAAAAACGTTTGTTGGCACTTGCGTGCATACGCCGACACAGTCGTGGGGAATCATTAATCGCCCATCTAATTTCCGAATTGAGTTTCGCATAAAGGAACCAATACCTAGCAATCTCCGAGCCGCATGTGAAAACCTTGTTAGTGACTTGCATGAACAACGATTCTCTATTATTGAAGCAGAGATTG
>JAHEME010000375.1 GCA_024643825.1 Chloroflexota bacterium
TACGTTTTTACCCGTCCCGTCAAAAACCCCGGCCTTGACCCCTTGATTTTTGCCACCATCACTCTGGTGATTTTCTTCTTATGGTCTAAGGGATGGAGCCCCCAATGGCAAGTTTATCTGATCCCGTTGTTGCTGTTAGCGTTGCCTCTTAGCCGGGCTCTGCTATACATCATCGGCCTGGGATTCGTCAACTTTTTGGAATGGCCCATCATTTACACCCGGGGTTTGAGCATCTTGTTGCCACTGACAATCATCACTCGTACGCTCATATTTATATTGCTGGCCTGGGAGTTATACCAGCAGTTACATAGGCCAGCCATACCAGGATCGACTGAGCTCGAGGGCCAGGTGTGATCCAGTCTCCAAAATCGGATGAAGTATGTGTGGTATTTGCGGCATCGTAAGTGTCACTTTCCCTCAACCAATTGATGAAGATGCCTTGCTGAAGATGACGCAGGTGATGAAGCATCGCGGGCCGGATGAGCAGGGCATCTATAGTGATGAGTATGCGGGGTTGGGATCGCGGCGCCTGTCCATCATTGATCTAGCTGGCGGGCGGCAGCCCATCGCCAACGAAGATGAATCGATGTGGATTGTTTATAATGGCGAAATATACAATTACCGTGAATTGCGCACCTACCTGCAAAAAAGAGGCCACACTTTCCGTACCCGCACCGATACAGAAGTCATTTTGCATCTGTATGAGGAATTTGGCATTGATTGTATGCAACACCTGAACGGCATTTTTGCTCTTGCCATCTGGGATACCCTGCGCAAGGAGATCATTCTAGCCCGTGATAGGATGGGCGTCAAACCGCTCTATTACACAGAAACAGCGAACCAGCTTATCTTTGGTTCGGAAATGAAAGTGTTGCTGGCTCATCCATGTGTAGAACGTGACATCGACTTGATTTCGCTGAGCGAATATCTCTCGTTTGAATACGTCCCTTCCCCGCGTACAATTTTGCGCAATGTCTGCCGCCTTGAAGCAGGGCACATCTTGCGATACAGCGCCCAAGGTCTCCACATCCAAAGATATTGGAACATCAACCTGGCCCGCAGCGAAAGCCGCCCGCCTGTCCATTGGCGCGATTATGCCTCTTCCCTTCACGATACTCTCAAAGGTAGCGTCCGCCAAGAGCTGGTCAGCGACGTACCTGTGGGCGTGTTGCTCAGCGGCGGAATTGATTCGAGTGCCGTTGCCGCGCTAATGGTTGAGTTGTACCCAGGCATTGTGGACAGTTTTTCTATCGGCTTTGAAGAGGCGTCCTTCGATGAATCGCCCTACGCTCGCCTGGTATCCGAACACCTGGGTACCCGGCACAATGAATTGATCCTGACCAGTCAGATGGTTGCCGAGATGGTCCCCACCATCACCGATTTTCTAGATGAACCTCTTGGCGATTCGTCACTCATTCCTACATATTTTTTATCACTGTTTGCCAGGGGGTACGTGAAAGTGGTGTTGGGCGGAGATGGGGGTGATGAGTTGTTTGCCGGATATCCCACTTTGGTTGCCCATCGGCTGATCGACTACTACGAGCGAATTGTTCCATGGCGGGTGCGTGCTAATATCGTTCCTAACATTCTCGATTGGATGCCAGTTTCGTTCAGTAACATCAGCTTTGACTTTCGCGTGCGTCGCTTTCTCTCCGGCCGAGGTGTGCCCTTGCAGGCGCGACACCATCGTTGGCTAGGATCTTTTATTGACGAGGAAAAATCGTTGTTGCTGCAAGACTGGCTCAAGCCTGTGCTGCGCGACACTTACGCCCAGGCCTATCTTCATGCTCGTGAATGCGAAGTGCATCAACCGCTTAACCAAGTGCTTTACGGCGACATGAAGATGTATCTTGAGGGCGACATCCTCTTCAAAGTAGATCGGGCAAGCATGGCCGCCTCGCTGGAAGTGCGTGTCCCCTTCTTAAACCGGGATATGGTGCGCTTTGCGGCCGAGTTGCCACTGGAGCTAAAACTGCACCGGCTCACTACCAAGTATCTGCTCAAGAAGAGTATGGAACGTATACTGCCCCGAGAAATTGTCAAACGTCCCAAAAAAGGTTTTAACATGCCTGTGGCGCACTGGCTCACCAACGAACTGCGCGATTTGACGTTGGATATGCTTTCGGAAGAGCGTATCACTCGGCAGGGGTTCTTCAACTATACTTATGTAAAATGCCTGCTCGATGAGCATTTCTCTCGCAAGCGAGATAATCGCAAACTGCTATGGACGCTTCTCGTCTTTCAGTTGTGGCACGACAAGTATATCGAAATGTGAAGAGGGATGATGCCTACCTCTTTTGACGGCGAAAGCCATTTCACCCAATGGAATGAAGAGATGGCCCGCAAATACGATCCAGAGGCTTATCACCTTCGTTCCAATTTTCTGATCCGCTGGATCGAGCGACGCCGTGTAAAGACTATTCTGCATTTTCTAAACGCCAGCCAGCAAGACTCTGTGTTGGAAATTGGTTGTGGTGCAGGGAACGTGTTAGAGCAAGTACCGTCGAATCAGTTGTATGGGATTGATTTGTCGACCTTTCTACTCAAAAAATCTCAAAATCGCTTGGCCCAACGCCAGGCAAAATTGGCCCAAGCAAACGCTGAGCGGCTTCCTTTTTCCGACAGGCAGTTCCGCAAGTTGATCTGCACCGAAGTGCTGGAACACGTCCTTTATCCTCGTAAATTGGTGAGTGAAATGGCCCGGGTAGCCACAGTGAACGCTACCCTGGTGATCAGTGTACCCAACGAAGAATGGATCAACCGCGTGAAGGGGATGATCAACGCCTTAGGCCTGGGTCGCTGGTTACTCCAAGGGGATAAAGATTCATACAGTTCCCCCGATCAAATGACGGACGAGTGGCATTTGCACAGTTTCGATCTGGCGTTATTACAAGAAATCTCAAGAAACATTCTGGTGATTCACAAAATCACAGCCGTCCCGTTCAGCATCATTCCTCTGCGCCATGTGGCCTGTTGTCAGGTAATACCCCTGGACAGTCATAATGAAAGTCAACTGCGTGGAGGGCACCAAAAACACACGCCACAGCCGTAGGCATCGATGCTGTGGACATAGTAGTCGCAGTGAGGGCCGATATGAAACGGAGTTTAATTGAATATCTTATGTGCCCCGATTGTCAGGTCAGCCTGAACTGCCAGACGACGACTGAAGATGGCGACGAGATAGAGGAAGGAATGTTGTGTTGCCCACGATGTGAGAAACGTTATCCAATACTGCGCGGAATCCCACGCTTCGTGACGGCTGAGCGACCACTGAGTGGCAAGAATGTTGAGACGGCCAGTGCCTTTGGCTGGGAGTGGCAGAAGTTCAGCAAGTTACATGACTTGGCGATCTATGAACTCCAGTTCCTGGACTGGATATATCCCATCGAACCCGAGTTCTTTCAAGGAAAGGTGGTTCTCGATGCGGGCTGTGGGATGGGACGTTTCTCGTTGGTGAGCAGCAAGTTTGGAGCTAAAATGGTGTTGGCTATTGATGCCAGCGATGCCGTGGAGGTTGCCCGCGATAACACACAGGATTTCTCGAATGTTCACGTCATCCAAGCGGATATTCGTCATCTGCCCCTGCGGCGTGATCAAGATGCTCAGGTAGACTTTGTGTTTAGCATCGGGGTGCTGCACCATATGGACGATCCACAGGCTGGATTCAATGCCCTGGCCCAACATCTGCGGTGCGAGGGGACGGTCTTTGTTTGGGTGTACGGCCGTGAAAACAACGATTGGTTAGTTAATGTGGTCAACCCAGTCCGTACTATGCTTACCTCGCGCCTGCCGCGCCGTACCCTCTATGTGCTCTCATGGCTTGTCACTGCCGGGCTGCACCCAATCCTCAAGCTGATCTACCGGCCCGCAAATGCGGCGAATGCGCCCGGATGGCTATGTAAAACTTTGCCCTACAATGATTATCTGGCCTGGTTAGCTCAATTTGGGTTCCGTCACAATCATCACGTTGTCTTTGACCATCTCGTCGCGCAAGTAGCGTTCTATCTGCGTCGGGAAGAGTTTGAAACATGGTTTCGCGGAGCTGGCATGGAGGTAATCAATATATCGTGGCGCAATCAGAATAGCTGGCGCGGAC
>JAHEME010000376.1 GCA_024643825.1 Chloroflexota bacterium
GTTCGTTGCCTAAGAGAGCACACCAGGAACTGTTTAGACTGACGACGGAGGATTATCTTGGAACAATTAGCACCATTAGGATTAAATCTGGGGTATGTTGTCGTCCAGATTGTCGGCTTCCTGCTGCTCGTTCTGCTGATGTCGGCGATTCTGTATCGGCCCATGCTCAATATGCTGGCACGCCGTAAAGAAACTATCGCCGAAGGGCTGAACAACGCGCGTGAGGCCGAACAAGCACTGGCCCGCGCAGAGGCCGACCGCCAGAAAATTCTGGAAGAGGCCCGTACCGAGGCGCAGCGCATCACCAGCGAAGCGACCACTCGCGCGCAAGATGCTGCCAAGTCGATGGAAAAGCAGGCTCGTGAAGAGGCACAGCGCATCCGAGAGCAGTCGCAGGCAGAAGTAACTGCCGAGCGCGACCGTCAGCTTGGGGACATGCGTGACCAGATCATTTCCCTCAGCATGGCTGCCGCCAATCATCTGATTGGCTCATCGCTGGATGAGAAGAAGCAGCGCCAGGTTGTGGAAGAGTTCTTCACAGCGGTTCCTGCGGGTTTGAAAGGGGCGGGCGATGACGTTACGGTCATCACAGCCCTGCCGCTGACCGACTCGGAGAAGGGTAAGTTCAACAAAGCACTGGGCGCGAAGAACGTTGCCTACCGCATCGATCCGGGCATTCTGGGTGGTGTGGTGGTTCGCGCAGGGGCGCAGGAAGTGGACGCAAGCTTCCGCAATCAGTTGACCGGGATGCGGGCTTCGCTCTCCTAGCCGCTGCCGTACAACAATACATAGCTGCATAAGAGCACAGCCCGCCAGAATGGGCGGCAGGGTTGTGCTCTTTTTCTGCCTTCATAGACTCATCTCTGCAATTCCTTTGAATCCTGGCACTGGGTAGAACCTGTGCAGAACTTGAAGGGGCACGCGAACACGATACAATCGTCGCGTGCCCTTTTTCACCCAGGATTCCTCCATGAAACTCTCCGATCTGTTGACTCATATTCCGAATGTGCTCGCCGCCCCGGATGCTAATCCAGATATCACGTCAGGTGTGAGTGAAGACAGCCGCACTGTCGAGGCAGGGGCAATATTCGTCGCCCGCACCGGGGGAAGTGTGGACGGGCATCGGTTCATCGCGGCGGCAGTGGCGCAGGGGGCGGCAGCGGTGATCGGGGAACGCGGCCCGGATGAGGTCGAATGCGCGGCTCCATATGTACAGGTCGCAGATGCAGGATTGGCGCTCGCGTACGTGGCGGCGGCTCAACATGACTTCCCTTCGCGCAGGCTCGTGCTGATCGGGGTGACGGGAACCGACGGCAAGACCACCACAACCAACCTGATCTACAGCATCCTGAAAACCGCCGGGCTGCGGGCCGGGATGATCAGCACCATCAATGCAGTGCTGGGCGACGAGGAAGCCGATACCGGGCTGCATGTCACAACCCCTACGGCCCCGGAAGTACAGGCGTATCTGGCCCGTATGGTCGCCGCCGGGCTGACTCACTGCGTGCTGGAAACGACTTCGCACGGGCTGGCGCAGAATCGCGTGGCGGCGTGTGAGTTCGATGCCGCTGTGATCACCAACATACAACATGAGCATCTGGATTTTCATCGAACGTGGGAGGGTTATCGGGATGCCAAGGGCAAGCTCTTCCAAAACTTGATGGAGAACGCATCCAAGACACGTGTCCCGGGGGCGGATATGCAGAAGCTCTCAGTCGTCAACCTGGATGACACGAACAGCGCTGACTATCTGCTGGCGATTCCTGCCGACCGCCATCTAACCTACGGGGTGGCAGAGGCGGCCCAGGTTCGGGCGGCCAGCGTCCAGCATCGGGCCGACTCTACCGTGATTGACATTCACCTGCCGGGTAGTGAGCGGCTATCTATAGAAACGCGGTTGGTGGGGATGTTTAATGTGGGCAACATCCTTGCGGCTGTCACGCTGGGCTATGGGATGGGATTGACGTCTTCTGTGTTGAAGACCGGGATCGAGGCGGTCAGGGAAGTTCCAGGGCGGATGGAGCGCGTCAATGCAGGTCAGGAGTTTCTGGCGATAGTGGACTTCGCCCATACACCGAACGCGCTGCGTGTGGCACTGGAAACGGCGCGTACGCTGATTTCCGATGCAGGGCGGGTAGTCGTTGTCTTTGGCTGTGCCGGGCTGAGAGACCCGGAAAAACGGGTGCTCATGGGCCAGTGGGCGGCGCGGCTGGCGGATCGAACCTTCATTACAGCAGAAGATCCACGCACCGAGTCGCTCGATGACATCATGGCAGTGACCGCAGAGGCGATGACCCAGGAGGGCGGCCAGGAAGGGGAGACTTTCTGGCGGGTGGGAGATCGCGGGGAAGCGATCTTCCGCGCGGTGCAGATGGCACAGCCTGATGATATTGTGATTGTCTGTGGGAAGGGCCATGAGCAGAGCATGGCATTTGGCACAGAGGAATATGCCTGGGATGATCGCGTGGCAATGCGCCATGCGCTGGCGGGAGAGCCGCAGCGCACACTTCCGACGGCAGCGCAATAGCCAGGCAGGGAACGAGAAATCAAGGAGCCGCACCCGTCAACAACAGGTACGGCCCTGATCGTTTATGACGATTGATTGGCTAGAGCACGATAGCGGCGATGATGGCGGCGCTAAGGAGAAACAGCCCAATCAGCACCAACCCGGCGATCAGCCCCTGCGTTTCGATAGTGTCCAGTGAATCCTGCGGTTCCATGATCATTCCTACCATATCAACCCACTGAATCATTACACTCTACCAATACATACGCCAATCGCCGCCAAAAGGTTCCAATTACGGGGCGCACACCGCGAAAATCTGAAGCTGCGTCGGGTTTATCACATACCACAGACCATCATCTGCATCGCGCTCCATGCTGATGAACGGATTGCAGGTGCGGGTGTCGGAATCCCCATTTGCATAGGTCAGCCGAACATCGAACTCGGTGTTACCAGAGGCAATATTGCCCTGATTCGTTAGATTGAACGTAGTGCGATCTTCCACGAGATCAATGTCCTCAACCAGGCCAGCCAGGTTTTGGTCTGTGATCTTCGGGTTTTCGTAGCGCTGAAGAAGCGCCAGCTTCTGCGTCCGATCGGCAACCTGCTCAGCGATGGCGTCACGCAGATAGTTATTCCATGTTTCCTGATAGGAATCTTTGGCTCCGCTCAATGCTTCGCCGCCAACATTCTCGGCGGGCAGGGGGGTGGGAATCTCGTTTACAACATCCTCCGCCTGCGCGGGACGCTCGGTGGGGCGTGGGGTTGGCTCTGGCCCGCTGCTGCCCCCGCCTGGCAGTGAGCACGCGCTCAGAACCAGCATCAGGGTCGCGGCTGTCAGGATGAGTAACCCCAGTCGGATTTGGTATGGCAATTTTACGTGGTTCATCTTTTCCCTTCCTCTACGTACATGATGATAGAATCTCGTGCAGTACCTGAATCTCTTTCCTCCCAAGCTTAGATCAGCTATCTCCGGGGGTAAATCCCTCTTGAGTCCTAGAGAGATCACAGATTGCTGCATCTCATAAGTATAGCATGTCTGAAAGGAAAACCTTCTACATTTTCTCTAAATTACGCTCAGATTTGTGCTTGAGGCGTAAATTGGAAACTTTCTGTAATGTGCGATCTGCTGTCGTTTGATACCTGACCGCACCCACGCTAGAATCGTCCCTCATGCTCGATCTGGGAATCATCATCGTCAATTGGAATACGCGCGACTATCTTCGCCGCTGCCTGGAGACTGTCTACGCCACACAGGAAGGCGTCTCGTTTCATGTGGTCGTGGTCGATAACGGCTCGCAAGATGGCAGCGTGGAGATGGTGCAGGCAGAGTTTCCACGTGCTGAGATCATTACCGGGCACGGCAATGTTGGGTATCCTGTAGGGAACAATCTGGGGCTGAAATCGCTGGGGCACAGCGGGATGGAGGATGCACCGGATGCGCCCCGCTACTCTCTGCTGCTGAACCCGGATACTGAACTCCCGCCGGATGCGCTGCCGCATGTGGTTGCGTACATGGACGCGCATCACGAGATTGGCGTGATCGGCCCCCGGCTAGTGCTGGAAGATGGCTCACTCGATCTGGCCTGC
>JAHEME010000377.1 GCA_024643825.1 Chloroflexota bacterium
CGTAATACAGCACCGGAGCCACGCCCAGGCTGCCCGCGTTGGTATCGAGCGTCATGTAGCCGTCGCCGCCGAAGCCGTCATTTGGCTGGCAGACATCGGAGAGGAAGATCGATGGGGCGACTGGTTCCGCCGCCGCTACAGGCCCGCAGCCATCAACGATATAGGTGAGTACACCAGAACAACTATCTGTGCCGCAGGCGGTCGCTGCATACCTCACGTAAAAATCGTGACCACCGACGTTGCCTATATAACCTGTGCAGGAAAAGGGGGGAAAGCTTACACACCCAAGATCATTCCAGGTATTCTCCCAGGTAAGAAATGGGGTGTCTCCGATTAGAACCGTTGCGCCATTGAGGTCGCAGATCTCTGAGGCGCTTACGTCAGCCCGAGCGATCTGAGGGATCATCATCGCTGTTGCGCTGACCAATATGACGGCGATTACGATACCAATCACGACCCTGCTTTTATGTATGCGTACCATGGGTTGTTTCTCCTTGTTATGGCCCTTCCCCGCAGAATAAGTTCCCAGCCATATTTCTAAGGAATGCGCCAGCTAATGGTATCGTAGGAATATTCCACCCCAGCGGCAATGGGGTATTTCACTACCCCGTCATTGTCGTGCTGGTCTCACCCAGGATATCTTCCTCACCCTCTTTCAAGCCACTGATTCCTGAAAAGAGACGACATTCCTTCGATAGCCTTATCAATGAGTGAACTATTTTGCTTCGATAACATTATCTTTTGATTTGACACGGCGCATCTGGATACCCATGCCATCATTATAAGCAGATCGGATTCGCGTGCAAATGATTGTGTCAATGATAGTTCAAAGGGTGCAAGCTTAGCCAGGTTGCGGCTTCGGCTCCGGCTCCGGTTCCCCAGCCAAAGTATCAGGAAGTGCGCAAGCCGGAGCCAACGCAGGAAGTCGAATTCTATCGCTACGATAATATCCGCGTCACAAACTTGCTGGCGCGTGTCGGAGCTTTGACCTACCCGATCGGCGATCTCGAATCGGTGGTGATGATCGAAGAGAAGCCGAACAAGAAGAAGCTGGACCGCAGGCGTTGGGCCATCGCGCTTCCTAATTTATGGCATCGAAGCCTTCTTCCTCGTCATTCTGTGGGGACTGGGGGCATTCTATGACTTCGGGGAAGCGATGTGCGTTGTTGTTCCGATGTTCATCTTCCCCGGAATCGTGGTCACGCTTGTGGTTCCGGGCAAAGCGGAGGTTGTACTCCGCGCGACAGGCGACAGCGGGACGGTTGACCTCCTGCGCACCCGCAATCAGAAGAAGGCGCAGCAGTTTCTCAATGCGATCAACGAGGCGCGGGCGCGGGCGCGGTAGTTGATCGCCGCGCCCTGACGCCAGCCCTCCACTTACGGGAACAGCGTATCGTCGTTCTGCTTGCTCTCGCGGTAGCGCGGGATCAGCTTGATCAGGTCGTAGAGTTCAAAGGCCACGAACCCGGCGATCAGCAGCAGGCCCGCGAGGGGGATCAGCGCGAGAATCGGCATCGGAGGCGGGGCCGGGGGCGGCGACCCAGTATACAGAACCAGCAGAGGCAGCAGAGTCACCGCCAGCGTACCTGCCACACAGCCAAACACGGTCAGCATCACTTTACGTACGAGCTTCATGCGAAGCTGTTCTGTTGTATTCAGGGTTCTGGTCATTTCCATCTCGGTTTTCCTTTTCACGTTAGTCGTCACCATCAAGCACACGTTGAATCGCCCCGGCAACTTCGGGCGTTTGAAACACCAGTACGTTACGCCGGATGAACGCCGCTAATAGATCGCACCCTGCCCCGGTCAGGGAGAAGTAGCGGCGCGCAGGGCCGGACTCGGATTCGCGGACTTCACTGGAGACGATGCCCGTCTCGGCGAAGCGGCGCAGCGCGCGGTACACGCTGTTATCGTCCACGGCAATCGACCCCTGGCTGAAGGCGGCAATCGCGCCGCCCATCTCGTAGGCGTACATCTCACGCTGACTCAGCAAGAGCAGCATCCAGAAGGTGAGCAGCCCACGCTTGTAGGTCTCTTCCCATTGAGTCAACAGGCCATCCTGATCGATCTGAGTCATGTAGTGCCCGAACTATTATTCACTATGTACACTATTATACGGATAGTATAGTAGTTAGCTAAAGCATTGTCAAGAGGGAAATTGATAAAGGGTGCGTTTCAAAAAGCGGGCGAATATTAGCTGCGTGCCTGAACTTCATCTCGCGCGGGCGGGCTTCTCCTCTCCGTTGGAGATGCGACGCTGGTTGAGATGCTACCTCACCCTGACCCTCGCTTCGCTCGGTTCTGTCCCTCTCCGTACCGGAGAGGGAAGGCTGCCCTTCCTCGCCGATCCGCTACGACTCCGGGCGGAGGCAGCGGGTGGGACCGGGCATCACGGTGGAATCGGGAGAGGCCCACACATCGTCGATGGTCACGCCCGGCGGATCGATGGTGGGGGTGATGGTCAGATGCAGCAGGGCATTGCGCCATTCGCGGCGCACCGTGCCTTCGATGCGGTAGACGGCTGGCGGGGAATTGGGCGGCAGGGCGAACACGCATACCAGCCCATCCAGCCAGCGGTCGGGTTCACGTAGACTGACCCCGACGTAGGCCACCTCGCTCCCCGGATTGCCGATCCGCAGCCGAACGAGCACGGACGTATCGGCGGAGACTTTATAAGGAAGCATCTGCTTGAGCGAGGCGATCTCCGTGCCCGGCGCGCGGGAAAAGATCAGCACACCGTCTTCCACCGAAGCGACCGCGCCCGGCGACGCGGCCCAGTGGGTCAACCCTTCGTCAAAGCTCTCGTTGGCGACCATCGTATGCAGGGGGGCGGCCTCTGGCAGCGCATCGGTGGCGGGGTCGATGCGCGCGTCGTCATCGTAATCGATCCACAACACATCCGGCCCCCAGGGGTTGGTGATGCACGGTTTCTCGCAGCCTTCGAAGTCGTCAAACTCGATGTGAAGGTGGCTATTCGTGCCCTGATCGACGACATAGCCGATCACCTGCCCCGCATGTACCGGGCTGAGCGTCACGGGCGGATTGGGTATCAGGTGAATGTAGCGACCCAACCAGCGATACATGCGCCCGCGGAACTCGCGCTCGTGCTCGATCTCGACGACCACCCCGGCAGTCGAATCTTCTTCGTTGGCAGGTTCGATCTGCGTCACTGTGCCATCGGCGGCAGCGAAGACGGGCGTCCCCGGCAGCGCGAAGATGTCCGTCCCGGCGTGGTGGCGATAGCACGCCAGATTGCGATGTCCCTGACTGGCCCGCATCCAATCCTGATCTTCGGGCACACCGGGAGTCACCCAGTACGCGCGCGAGGGTTCCTGATCGCGGGCATCATAGCCGGGACATACTACTCCCGGCGCTAACCCCAGGAATTCCCACGTCCAGGGCGCATCCGGGTAGCTGGTGATCGTGCGGAACTCATCGGGCAGCGGCCAGTAGAACAGCGGCAGGTTGAAGAACTGCTGGAGGTTGGGAGTCAGCAGCACGGCCAGCAGACTCGCGATCAGAATGCGCGGGGACCGGTTTGAGGAGAACGTCATCAGCCCACCGGATTGTACGGGAGCGAAAACGCGATGCGCGTGCCGACTCCATCAGGGCCTTCTTCGGCGCGAATCACGCCACCGTGCGCCGTGACCGCTGTGCGGCAGAAGGCCAACCCCAACCCGAACCCGGTTGATCTGCGCCCGATCTCAGTTTGCACAAAGCGGTCAAAGATGCGCTCACGTTGTTCGGGCGAGATGCCCGACCCGGAATCGTCCACCGCCACCCACAGCCAATCAGCATCGCGCCAGGCGCGCACTGTTACGATTCCCTCCTGCAGGGTGAAGCGGAGGGCATTATCGATCAGGTTCATAACCACGCGTTCGATGCGTCCCTGATCGGCAGGGACGCGGGGCAAGGTATCCGCTATCTCGGCTATCAGTTTGAGGTCACTGGCGACGGTCAGCGGCCTGCTGGCCTGGATCGCTTTGTCGATCAGGCTGACGATATCTACCGGCTCCAGATGCAGGGTATCTACGCCCTCTTCCAGACGACTCACGTCCAGCAGCGAATCCACCAGATTGAGCATCCTTGTC
>JAHEME010000378.1 GCA_024643825.1 Chloroflexota bacterium
GATGTGTGTTGGCGTAGGCGAGATAGCAGGCGCACGGGTCGGAGCACACCCCGCCAGGAGCAGGAAGCCAATGATCCGCCAAGTTCGAGCGATCCGTATAATCACGGAAGGGTTCATCCTCGGATCATAGTCCGATGAGAAACGCAGGCAAGAAATCCATTCTACGCGTAAAATAAGAGTCATCCTTGAGAAGCACTTGCGTTCGTTTTCTTGCGTGCCACCACCATACTCACAACTACTAGAGCGATCCCCGCTGCGCCCACGCAAATCCCCAGCAAACCCAACCCTACCGCAAATTCGATCCCCGGTCGTTTCGGCAGGCTGCTAGTCAGTTGAGCATCTCCCGGTGAGGCAAGGGGATATACGATCTCAATATAGTCGCCAAACGCATAGATCGGCTCCGGGGTGCATTCCGGCGATTCCCAGGTGAATGCGTTACCGGGATACGCCGTGTACTGCACGGTCG
Source organism: Chloroflexota bacterium (assembly GCA_024643825.1). GTDB lineage: Bacteria > Chloroflexota > Anaerolineae > Aggregatilineales > UBA3940 > JAHEME01. Next base: position 467 of record JAHEME010000378.1, read on the forward strand.
GGCAGTACACAGTGATGTCCTGATTCTGCGCAGCATCGAACTGGGTATGGGTTGCGTTTCCCGTCACCAGTGCCCGCACAGTGAAATTTGCCAGGTTGTAGTCGAGGCGCATGTACCCGTAGACGGCCCCGGCGATCACCAGCCCTAACCCGATGATCCCCAGCAGGCAGCCTCCGATAGGAAGAGATCGCTGCTCCATCCCGATTCTCTTCTCTCTCTCGCTCACAATACCGCTGACTCCTTCTTGGTGCGTCCGACCACAATCCCGCCAACAAATGAAATCACGCCCAGGACACCCAAACAGATTCCCAGTGCCCCAACGCTCCACGCGGTTCCCAGCCCCAATCCACGCAATACCCCACTCTTCACATGCCCGTTCTGCGGTGCGTCCGCCGGATACACAACTTGCACCGGGTCGCCAGCCTTATAAGCTGGCGGCGTGGAGCAGTTGATCGAGTCAAAGGTGTAGGTTTGCCCCTCAACGGTCGTGTACTGCACGGTTGGACAATAATACGTGACCTCGCGGTGTTGATCGGAATCCCAGTTTGAATTGGCATACATGGATAACACAGTTCCCGTTACTTCCACATTCTGGCTGTCGATCTGTGCGCTGAAATAGGTATACGCGGCTGGGATCGCCAGCAAAGCTACCGCACCCAGCAGGCTCAGGCACCCGGCCCCAAACAAGATCGGTCGCAGGCTTTTCATGGAACTTCCTCCGAAGGCGCAGAACAGGATGGTATCACCTCAGCCCGAAATTATACGCCTATCGCGAGGAAGGAGATAGACCCACTTCTACCAGTGACAAACGTCCATTGACAGGCAGATTCACGCAGGGGTAAGATGAAGTTGCCAGAAGAGCAGCAAGGCCGTCCAGCGACTAACCCATACGAAAGGGGATGCTCATGGAAACCTGTGAGCTGCTGGATTGTCTCAAGCTGAAGACAATCGACGCCAGGCGAAAAGAGCAGGAAGCGGAAGAACCGAATGAACAGGTCTATTGGCGCGGATTCGCTGCTGGGCTGGAAACCGCGTCAGACGAAGTCCGCGAGAAGATTCGTCGGCAGCGTCTGATGGCGTTGCCAGATTAGGAGACACCCCAAACTTCATTCGGATAAAACATCCATCTCCGGGCCAGGCGATCACCCGATTTCCCCCCGATGCTGCATCATGGCATAATAACGCACAGCGATAGGGATGATCGCCTAATGCTCTGAGAATGCCGCGAGAGAGTTTCTCTCTGGCATCCTCAGAGTCTACACACAGACTCACCATAACTGAATTGCAGAGCCAGGGACTGTTCATCGCACACTGGGCGAAAATTGCGATTCGTAGAATACGCCGCCCAACACCCCAGTCTTCTACAGTGCCGCCACGATTCACGTACAGAGGGGGGAACCAATGGCTGATGTATTCATTTCCTATTCTCGCCAGGATCAGGAATTTGTTCGTCGCCTGTTTGCTGCGCTCGAGGGCAGCGGGCGTGGGGCATGGGTGGACTGGGAGGGAATTCCCCTCACCGCCGACTGGCTGGCAGAAATTCACGCCGCTATCGAATCGGCGGATACCTTTGTTTTCGTCATCAGCCCGGATTCTGTAAGTTCACAGGTCTGCGCGCAGGAGATCGAACACGCGGTCAGGAGCAATAAGCGGCTGATTCCGATTGTCTACCGCGACACTGATCCGTCGATCATTCATCCCTCTCTGGCGGCTATCAACTGGATTTTCATCCGCGACTCGGATGACTTTGACGCAGCGTTCCAATCGCTGATTGAGGCGCTCGATACCGATCTGGAATGGGTCAAAGCGCATACTCGGCTGCTGACGCGCGCTGTTGAATGGAACTCCAGTCAGCGAAATACCAGCCTGCTGCTGAGAGGGTCCGATCTGGAGGAAGCCGAGCAGTGGCTGGCGAAAGGAGCCGCCCGACAGCCGGGGCCAACCGAATTCCAGACAGAATACATCCTTGCCAGCCGCCAGGAAGCCACCCGGCAGCAGCGTCGCACACTAACCGCTGTAGCAGGCGGGCTGGCAATCACCCTGGTGCTGTGCGTGATCGCAGTGATCGCCGCTGTTATCGCCAATACCCAGAGGGGGATCGCCAAGACGGAATCGGAGAACCGCGCCACACAGCAAAAGATCGCCGAGGACGAAGCGGAAAATCGGGCAACGCAGGAGGCGATTGCCATCAACGAGCGTGACAATCGCGCCACGCAGCAGGCGATTGCAGAAGAACAGGCCCGGATTTCGCTCGCGCGCCAGTTGGCGGCTCAGTCTGGTTCTTTGATTCATGTCCAGCCTGATCTCAGCCTGCTGCTGGCTGTCGAGTCGAATCACATCGCGTCCACCACCGAGGGTCGGGCGGCGCTGGTGCAGGGCATGGTAGGGAATCCGAACCTCATCCAGTATCTTGACCACTCGGATACTTCCGTCAATGTGGCGATCAGCCCTGATGGACATTATCTTGCCACATGCGAGGAATATCCGATGCTCTGGGACCTGACGGCGTCGCCTATTACCGCCACAGCTCTCAGGAATCCCACAACAGATGTAAGCGTCTGTGACACTCCTGCCTTCAGCGCAGATGGAAGGGTGCTCGCCATAAGCTTAGCCTCGGAGATTGTGCTGTGGGATGTAGCCGCAGGTGAATGGATCGGGGAGCCTCTTGAAACCCCCGGAAACAGGATCATTGATGTGATCGCCATCAGCCCGGATGGCGGGCTTGTTGCCGCCACTTCTCTCTTTGACCCATCCGTGATGGTTTGGAATACCGCTTCAGGCCGTGCGGTTCCCTATTCCTTTGGCGAATATACAGACGGAGTCGATGCGCTGGCATTCAGCCCAGGTGGAACAGCCCTCGCCGTCTCCTCATTCTATGATATTTCGCTGCGAGACACAGCGACCGGGAAGCAAATCGGGCAGGCATTGACCAACCCGCACTCGGTGGGGAGCATGGCCTTCAGCCCGGATGGATCGCTGCTGGCAGCCGGGAATCTGGATAACACCGTAATCCTGTGGCAAGTCGCGACAGGAAGACCTGTTGGCGATCCGCTGGCGGGTCATCGCGGGGCGGTTTACTCGGTAGCATTCAGTCCGGATGGATCCGTGCTGGCTAGCGGGGGTGGGGATAACATGATTCGTCTCTGGGATGTGGTAACCCGGCAGCCTATCAGCGAGCCGCTGATGGGTCATGAAGAACAAGTATCGAGTCTGGCGTTCTACCACAATGGCGAGATGCTGGCCTCCGGCAGTTGGGATGGCTCCATCATCCTGTGGGATCTGCTGGGACGCCAGTCGCTCATTACCCCGCTCCCGGACAATGTCACAGCGCCGGAGACAGGCATCCTGGGCATGGGCATGGACCAGGTTGCTATCCCCGGCAGCGATCTGATTGCATCGCCGACCACTAATCATGGCCACTTCCTCCTGTGGGACGTTCAGGCACGCCAGGTCAGCCAGGAACTGTTCGACCGCAGCAGCAACTTCGACATCTTCTCGATGGCGGTCAGCCCGGATGGGGCGATGGTCGCCAACGGATTTGTGGACGGCCATAACGCAACGGGATTGATCTACCTGTGGGACGCGGCCACCGGCAAAAGGCAAAAGGTTCTCAAATCGAGCGGG
>JAHEME010000379.1:0-1084 GCA_024643825.1 Chloroflexota bacterium
CCGATGGGGCGCGCGTGATCGCCGTGACCTTCGTATCTGGCATAGATCGATCTGGCGCTGCCCTGTTCGAAGCTGCGGGAATGAGTCTCGTACGCTACTTCAACGAGATGCAGATCGTGTTCAATGGCCCCCCTGCCTCCCCGGTATGGCCGGAGGGGATCAGCGTGCGAACGATGAACCGCGCCACCGATGAAGAAGCCTTCATCCGTGCGCTGGACGCGGGGTTTGAAGATCACTGGGGGCATGTTGATCAGCCGTTCGATCAGGTAATGGAGTACTGGCAGCACGTCTTCGACAGCTACCCCGGCTTCGACGAGTCCCTGGCATTCATGGCGATGGACGGCGACGAGATCGCTGGCGTATCGCTGTGCATGAAAGAAGCCGAGTTCGATGCCGAACTGGGCTGGGTGGATCGATTCGCCGTGCTGCGCCCCTGGCGGCAGCGCGGGTTGGGGTTGGCCCTGCTTCAACACTCCTTTGCCGAACTGTATGCGCGCGGCAAGGAGAAGGCCGGGCTGGGAGTCGATGCTGACAACCTGACGGGAGCCACCCGACTGTACGAGAAGGCCGGGATGCACCCGGTCAACCAGTTTGTTGTATACGAGATGGAACTGAGACCCGGCGTTGACCTCTCCTTGCAGGAACTGGAGAGTAAAGCTGAGGAAGGAAAAACATCATGACTACCACAGAGACAATCACAGATGCAATTCAGATCGAGAGCGCGCCGTCGATTCCCGGCCTGATGTTCCGCCGCTTTCGCGGAGAGGCCGATTACCCGGAACTGGTGACGATGCTGAACGCCTGCATGCAGGCTGACCAGCTTGATCAGGTCATGACGCTGGAAGAATTGGCGCATGACTTCATCAAGACACCCAACTTCGACCCGGATCGCACCTGCACCATCGTGGAGATGGACGGGAAGATCATCGGCTACAGCAGCCTCTTCACGCTGGAAGAGGAAACGGGAGATTTGATCTATCACATCCGGGGGACGATCCACCCGGATTGGCGGCGCAAGGGGATCGGACGCCCGCTGTTTCGCTACAGCGAATCCCTGAGCAGGGAACTGGCGCAGGACACGCCT
>JAHEME010000379.1:1094-4082 GCA_024643825.1 Chloroflexota bacterium
ACCGCACGTTCTGGAAGGCTGGGTAGCCACCACCATGCCTGGAGCAATGCAGCTTCTGGTCAACGAAGGCTATCACGAGCATGTGTACTTCGCGGAGATGGTGCGGCCCAATCTGGAAGACATTCCCGATGCGCCGCTGCCCGACGGTCTGGAAGTTCGCCCCGTCGAGGATGCTCACTTGCGCGCGATCTGGGAAGCCGATCAGGAAGCCTTCCGCGATCACTGGGGGTACTTTGCCCCGGTGAACCCGGAAGCATCTTTTCAACGCTGGCTCGATAACCCGGTCACCAACCAGCGCCATCTATGGAAGATCGCCTGGGATGGTGATCAGGTAGCGGGGCAGGTGCGGAGCTTCATAAACGTTGCAGAGAATGAGCAGTATGATCGCCTGCGCGGACATACCGAGTTCATCTCGGTGCGGCGGCAGTGGCGGCGACGCGGGCTGGCCCGTGCGCTGATCGTTCAGAGCTTGCACGAACTCAAGGCGCACGGCATGAAGGAAGCTGCGCTCGGCGTACACACCGAAAACCCGAATGGAGCCTATACCCTGTATCAGAGCGTGGGCTTCGAGGTTGACCGGCGGTCGATCATCTATCAGAAGCCGATGTCCGGGTTCGACCAACACAACAAGAACGGAGAAACAACATCATGACATCCAATGTAACGCAATCAGACGCCATCGCAATCGCAGGCGCGCCGGAGATTCCCGGCCTGACGTTCCGCCACTTTCGCGGCGAGTCGGACTTCCCGAAAATGGTGGCGGTGATCGACGCCTCCTCGAAGGCGGACACCATCGAGCGCGTGGCTTCGGTCGAAGAAGTGACCGCGACTTACGCACATCTGACGAACTGCGACCCGGCCACCGATATGATCTTCGCCGAAATAGACGGCGAAGTGATCGGCTATACGCGGGTGACGCACTGGCAGGAAGATGCGACGAAAATCCGCATCTATCTCAGCTTCGGTTTCCTGAAGCCACAATGGCGGCACAAGGGCATCGGTACCACGATGCTCAAGCACAATCAGCAGCGCCTGCGTGAGATCGCCGCCAAACACCCGGACGAGGACGAAAAGTTCTTTCAGGGTTGGACGACCGAGTCGGAAGTCGGCGCGACTCAACTGCTGTTGAAGGATGGCTACAAGCCCATCACCTACGGGGCGATGATGGTGCGGCCCGATCTGGAGAACATCCCCGACGCGCCGCTGCCCGCAGGGCTGGAAGTGCGCCCGGTGGAAGAATCCCACTATCGCGAAATCTGGGAGGCGGAACACGAAGCCTTCCGCGATCACTATGGCTATTCCTCGGAAGTCGGCACATTCGAGGAGTTCCTGGCAGACCCGGACAACCGCAACCCGGAGCTATGGAAGATCGCCTGGGATAGGGATCGAGTCGTCGGGCAGGTGCGGAGCTTCATCAATGCGGAAGAGAACGCCGAGTTTAATCAGAAGCGCGGCTGGACGGAGAGCATCAGCGTGCGGCGCGAGTGGCGGCGCAAAGGCGTGGCCCGCGCGCTGCTGTGTATGAGCTTGCAGGTGCTTAAGGATCAGGGCATGACCGACGCCGCGCTTGGCGTTCATACCGAGAATCCGAACGGGGCATTTCAGCTGTATCAGAGCGTCGGCTTCCGGGTGCATCGGATGTCAACGGAATACCGGAAACCAATGGAGTAGAGTTCACCCCCTGAAGGGGCTGAGTTTCAGAAACGAGAGACAACCATGACTGTAGCATTGCAACAACTCCGGGCGACGTATGCGTTCGTCGAGCGGAATGCGAATATCGTAAAAAGATACTGGACGTGGGAACTGGTGTGGCTGATGTATTCGATTGCCGACAGCCTCGCCGTGAGCTTCATCGGGCTGGGCATGGAAGCCATCGGCGGGCAGGCCATCGATGGGCGATACTTCGTGCTATATCTGGTGATCGGCACGCTGGTCTGGCGTTATCTTTCCATCGTGTTCATTTGGATCACGGAGATCATCGCCATCGAACGGTGGGAGGGAACCATCGAGTATACACTGATGGCCCCGATTCACCGGCTTACGCACATGGCGGGCCAGACGCTGTTCTCGGTGGTCTACAGCCTGATCTTCACGGCGGTGGTGCTGGGCGTCAATGTGTGGATTTTCAAGATCAACCTGGCAACTGCCAATCTGTTCGGCGGGCTGTTGATCCTGCTGGCGGGGAGCTTCTCGTTTGTGGGGATCGGCATCATGGGGTCGGTGCTGCCGCTGCTCTTCCCGGAACGCGGTCAGCAGATGACCCATGTGATCATCGCCATGATGCTGCTGGTCTCCGGCGTGTACTATCCGGTAAGCGTGCTGCCCACCCCGCTGCGGCAGATCGCCACGATCAGCCCGGCGACGTATGTGCTGGAGGGCGCGCGCAAAGCCCTGCTCGAAGGCACGACCAACGCCCAGCTATGGGAGTTCATCTGGCCTGTGTTGATCATGGGCGCGGTGGCGATCCCTCTGGGGCTGTGGGTGTTCGGGCTGGCGGAACGGTATGCTAAGCGAAACGGGAAACTTCACCGCAACGGGTAAACAAAGAGGGGCATGGTGTGATCACCGTGCCCCGGCCCCTGCTCATTCCAATACGAATTCCAGGTTATCGCTTACCCTTCCGCCATCGCCTTGAGATTATTCATCCCTCGTGCGAGGTTTTCCGCATTCTTCTTCTCGAACATCATGTGGTCAATCGCCTGACCCAACCCGCCGCCGGGCACATCGTATTCAAACACGCACGTCACCCACGTCCCGCCGTCGTCCGGCTGGAACGTCCAGTAGTTGCGCCCGGTGATCGCGCCGTCGAACTCGGTCGTCGCGTGGCTGCCGGGGTTGACATCCACCGATCTCAGCACGACATCGAAGTTCAGGCCAGCGACCGAATACACGAGGTCAACGGTACCGCCGGGGTTCGGAAATACAGCATCTGACTGCGCCTGAGTCACCCCGACGACCCACTGTGGCAGCCGCGTGCCATCGTACAGC
>JAHEME010000380.1 GCA_024643825.1 Chloroflexota bacterium
TCCCCGAATACTGGATTGTAGATTTGGAGAGCCGAACGATTCGCATTTTCCATCTTGCTGGAGCTGCCTATCGTTTGGCGGCTACTTATTCCCCCGGACAGATTGCGGAGGCCGTCACGATTGAAGGCTTCGCTATCGCTGTCGATGAGGTCATCACTACATGAGTAACGTTTCAGGAAATGTTGTTCTCAAGCAAGGGCGCGAGAAACCCCTCCGGCAGCGACATCCGTGGGTGTTCTCCGGGGCCATTGATGCAAATCGCAGCAAACTGGGGGATGTTCCGCCCGGCGGGCTGGTGGATGTTCGTGATGCGGGCGGGGGCTTTCTGGGGCGCGGTTACTACAACGGCGACTCTCAGATTCGGGTACGGGTTCTCTCGTGGGATCAAAATGATCTGATCGGCCCGGCCTGGTGGCGGCTGCGGCTGGCGCAGAGCATTCGGGCAAGGCAAGCCCTTACCGACAGGGACGACCTCAACGCCTACCGGTTGGTCAATGCAGAGAATGATGGCCTTCCGGGGCTGGTTGTCGATCAGTATGATGACCACCTTGTCGTCCAGTTCCTCACGCTGGGGATCAATGTGGCGAAAGAGACCCTCGTTGAGGCGCTGGTGGGGCTGCTGAAGCCACGCGGAATCTATGAGCGCAGTGATGTGGACGTGCGGGGAAAAGAGGGATTAGCTGAGTCGGTCGGGGTGCTTTACGGAGAACCTCCACCGAATCCTCTCACCATCACCGAATATGGGGTGCAGTATCCTGTTGACCTTATCACAGGGCACAAGACGGGATTCTATCTGGATCAACGCGATAGCCGGACGTTGATCCGCACGATGCCAGCCCTAGCGGGGGCGGATGTGCTGAACGCGTTTTCGTATACCGGGAGCTTTGGCGTATGCGCCGCGTTGAACGGGGCGGCTTCGGTGACGAGCATTGATTCTTCGGAGCCTGCGCTGGAAATTGCGCGGACGGCGATGGAGATGAACGGGCTGAAAGTTCCCGCCGAGTATGTGAACGCGGATGTATTCCAACAGCTACGCGCGTATCGGGATGGCGACCCGAGCTTCGATGTGATCATCCTCGATCCGCCGAAGTTTGCGCACAGCCAATCGCAGGTGGAGGCGGCCTGCCGGGGTTACAAAGACATCAACCTGCTGGCATTTGAACTACTGCGACCGGGGGGAACGCTGATCACGTTTTCGTGTTCCGGGGCGGTGGATGCAGATTTGTTTCAGAAGGTGGTCTTCGGGGCCAGCGTGGATGCCGGACGGCAGGCGCAGATTATCAGATGGTTGGCACAGCCGGAGGATCACCCGACCCTGCTGGCCTTCCCGGAGGGGCGGTATTTGAAGGGGCTGGTGTGCCGGGCGACATCGTTTTGATCAGTCAGCGTCGTCCTGATCAGGCTCACCGCCTGCAAGCTGTGCCAGCTTATCGCTGGTCTTGGCCCAGGTCACACGGCTGATACCAAGTTTTTGCCGGAGCTTATCAGGTTCCATGCCGTCGCGGTAATCCGCGAGTGCGCACGTCCAGCGAAGGGTCTCGAAGGAGAGGCGGGTGGGTTCCAGCCCTGCGGCCTTTGAGATATCGCGCAGGACGTATTCGAGGTTGCGCGGCGTACAGTCGAAGATTTCGGCTCTCGGCCTGCGCTGGATGATGTAGTCGTTATAGGCGGAGATCAGCTCCGGGGTGATCACGATCTTGCGTTCTTTGTAGCGCATGCGGGGGTCGGCATAGCGCACCCATATGCGAGGGGGTACGCTTTTCTCCTCCACATCCTGCGGAAACAGAGAGACGCACTCGCCCTTCTTCATTCCGGTTTCCAGCAAGAGCTTCAACAGAAAATAGGGGCGCGCGTCGGGTTTGTGAGCGTAGCGCATAGCCTCGGCTGCATCCAGACCTCGCTCGACTTCCTTCTCATCAAGCACTTCAGGTAATGGGCTGGTGACTGTCCGCTGAATCAGCGCATTGGATGGATCGCGCGGGGTGGCCTCGATTTCGTGCAGATAGCCAAAAAAGTGCTTGAGCGTGGTTACGCGGCGAGCGTACGTCTTGGGGCTGCATGGTTTATCGCGCTCGTTGAGCATCCAATGCAGAAACAGGTTGAGGTCATGCGTGCCAAATTGACCGATGGGGCGGTCATCCTTTGCCCAGGTTGCCAACAACCTCAGATCGCTGCGAAAGGCCCGCACTGTATGATAGGATTTGCCGCTATATTGGAGAGCATCGATATACACTTCCAGCGCCAACGAAAGCGGCGTCTGTGGGGTCAGTTCATCTTCGGTGAGACGCGCCCGTGATCGCTTGCTGCCGGGAGGTGAGTCGCCATCAAAAAGGGGTAGCTGTTCTGAGTCATTCATTGGTCAAGCCAGAATACATACTCTAACAACGGACCAATGGCTACACGGTTGGGGATTGATACCTGTGCCCCCTGGGGAGTCTGGTAGCCCATGATGTAGCCACTATCGATCACACCCTGACGGATATTTTCCGAGGGAATGTCCTGCGCCAGAAGTGCAAGATCGATGATCTGCTGCACGGTCAGGTTGGAGCGGAAGCTCTCTCCGACGGTGGCAGTCAGCACTGGTGCTTTCTGGATCAATTGGGGAAGCATGTTCAGACTCAGAACTTTATCCCGGATCGCCAGAATGACGGCTTGCTGACGGCGCGCGCGTTCGTAGTCGTTATCCTGATGGCGCGTGCGGGCATATTTCAGTGCGGTCAGGCCATCCATGTGCTGCTGGCCTGCCGGGATGTACAGAGGGTCAAAGCCGTAATCCATGCTTGGATAGATCGGATCATCAATGGTCACTGGCACATAGATGTCGATGCCGCCAATCTCGTCTACGAGAGTCACAAAGACATTGAACTCGACAATCGCGTAGTAGTCAATACGAATGCCGAGGTTGTACTGGACAGTTTGTACCGCCAACTCGGAGCCGCCTAACGGGTAGGCCGTGTTGATGCGTTCCAGGCCGTAGCCGGGAATATCCACATACAGGTCGCGCGGAATTGAGAGCATGCTGGCTGTCTTCGCAGTGGGATCGACGGAAAGGATCATCATCGTATCTGTGCGAGTCCGGTAGCCGCGTTCCTCCGGGCGGGTATCAACGCCCATCACAAGGACGGTTACGCGATCTGAACCCTGCCAGCCCACCACATTTGGCGCTTGAAAGGTTGGGTTTGGCGTGGCGTTAGGCGTGGCGGTTGGCAGCCCATAATTATCTGCCAGCGGTGTACTGTTCAGGGTAGCGCGCAGCGTGATTCCGGCTACGACGCTGATCGCGATACAACCTAAAAACATCCCGGATATGCCGACCAACGAAGGAACGGATCCCAACCGGGGAATCGGCAGACGGTTGATCTGGCGAGTCATCCACCCGAAAGGATTGCGCAAGAACGCAGATCGTCGACGACGAGGGCGGCGCATGGGCCGCGCTGGAGTTGGCGATGAGGAAACGACGTGTTCTTTCGTTCGTCCTTCAGGCATAGATGGATCGTGCCCCGTTCTTTCTCTGGTATCTTGCCCCATAACTTCCTCTGGAATTGTATCGAATGCAAAGTCCCCGATACAATCCGCCTGCGATTACTGAAGAAAGGAAGCGCATGAACGATCATCTTACCGCAGATAGCCTATATCCGCCTGCAACCTGGCGTGCCGTGATTCAGCCACCTGCTGACGGGGAAACCAATATGGCGGTTGACGAAGCGATCCTGGAAGCAGTCAGCCAGGGGATGGTTCCGCCTACCCTGCGGTTTTATGCGTGGTCGCCCGCCTGTCTTTCACTCGGCTATGCGCAGCCGGTGAGCGATGTGGATTTTGATCAACTTTACGCATCAGGCTGGGATGTGGTGCGGAGATTGACCGGGGGGCGTGCGATTCTGCATACCGATGAACTGACCTATTCGGTGGTTGTACCTATTGATAACGCGCGCGTCGCCGGGGGCGTGGTGGAGAGCTACCGTCGATTGAGCGCAGGGCTGCTGGCGGGTCTGGAGCATCTGGGGGCCGGGGTTGAGGCGAATCGGAAAGCCGAGGAGTCCCGTGGCGTTCAAGGCCCGGTATGCTTTG
>JAHEME010000381.1 GCA_024643825.1 Chloroflexota bacterium
CAGAAGTTCTCCAGGGTGGCATCGCTATTAGGGATCGCCATCGGGGGCACGGGTTTTGTGCCGCCGGGCAGATTCGCCATGTAGTGCAGATGCCAGTACCCGCCAGCCCCGGCCACCAGATAGGGAATTTCCCAATCGCTGACCGCACGCGTGAAGCGTTGATAGTTGTGAACGTGGCCGGAGAAGACGGCATCCGGGGCACGACCCGCCCAGGTGATCGCCTGATCGAGCACCTGCGCCATGCGGTGGCTGCCTGCGTGATGTGCGTCGGCGGAGTAAACAGGATGATGCATTGCCAGCAGCACAGCCTTTTCGCGCGGGGCATTGGTTAACTCGGAAGCCAGCCAATCCAGTTGATCAGCCTGGACTTCGCCACCTTCCGGCACGTTGGTATACAGGCCAATGATCGTGGCAAAGGGCGCATCGAGCGTCCAGTACACGTTGGGCTGAGTCATCGAACTGCGCGGATTGTCGCCCGCCTCCGGGCGGAAGTCAGGCGTGGGAGCGCAGAACGTATTAACGAACGCCTCCAACGAAGAGGCCGACGCATCCTGCACATCGCCGTCATGGTTGCCGGGGATCGCAAAGATCGGCGCGGCGTACTCAGAATACGGTTCGTAAAACTGCCCATAGTACTCGCTGGTTTCGCCGTAGTAATACACCACATCACCCAGATGGTAAAAGAACGCCGGGCGGTCGGCTCTGCTCGGAGTATTGAGGTCGTTCCCCATGTGCATCGCCACGATCTGCTGTGCCTGTGGGGATTTCACACCGCCGGTATCACCCGCGATGTGAAAGACCAGTTTCCCGCTGGCTCGGATCGCCTGCATCTGCTCTGGTGCAAGGACATCATCCAACGACAGATGATACGGCGCGGGCTTCGTCGGCGCGGGAAGTGGGCGGAATGGTTGGTGGCTGTAGGTCTGATGAGTGACGGTTGCTTGAAGGCCACTCCCGGAAGGTGTTGGGTTTCCAAAGATGCGGCCTGCCGATCCCGATCCATACCCTGAACTTGATTGGCCCATGCGCAGCACTCCTCTACGTGAATCCGCACAGCACAGGCGCGGATAAATGTCCTTAAGTGCGAGTATAGCTCTGTAGAATGCAAGGAACCGTGCGCCGAACGGCGTAAGCAAAACCGCACTCCGATAGCAGGGAGTGCGGTTCCGATAAGGTTCTTTAAGCTGGGAGAACTATTCCCAGCCCTCCAACGTTTTCACGATCTCGGCGACGAACCAGTCTGCCGACGCACCGTCCAGCACACGATGATCGAACGTCAGGCCGATGTACACCATCGGGCGCACAGCGATGGCATCATTTTCCAGCACGATCACGCGCTTCTGGATCGCGCCGACGCCCAGAATACCGACCTGCGGCTGGTTGATGATCGGCGTGGCGAACAGGCTGCCCGACACTCCATGATTGGTGATCGTGAATGTGCCGCCCTGCACTTCATCCGGTACAAGCTGGCTCTTCCGTGCTCGCTCTGCCAGATCATTCACCGTGCGAGCGATCCCTGCCAGCGATAGTTCGTCGGCGTGTTTGATCACCGGGACGATCAACCCGTCATCAATGGCGACCGCCATCCCAATGTTGACCTCTGGCTTGAGCAGGATTCCCTCGTCCGTCCACTGGCTGTTGACCATCGGATGCGCGCGGAGTGCGTGGGCGATAGCCGCAACGAAGTACGCGGTGAAGGTCAGGTTCACCCCGCGTGAGGCGAAGTCAGCTTTGTTGGCTGCCCGATGTGCGCTGATCGCGCTCAGGTCAGCCTCGAAGATCGTCGTCACATGCGGCGAGGTATGCAGCTTACTCTCGACCATGTGCTCGGCGATGCGGCGGCGCATCTTGCTGAGAGTGATCAGTTCACCGGGTTTGCCCGGTGCAGCCGGAGCTTTATGCACATGATCGCTCGGTGCAGCCTGTGGCATAGCAGGTGCGGGAGTCCTTGCGGGGGCAGGTGCGGTAGGCCCTGCCTCAATATAGGCCAGAATATCCTTCTTGGTGACGCGACCACCCATCCCGGTTCCAACAATGGCATTCACATCGATGTTGTGCTCGGCGGCGATGTTCGCCACCACAGGCGAAACGCGCGGCATCGCTTCGCTGCCGCCGTTCTGCCCGTGTCCGTTCCCGGTGGGCATCGCAGCAGGCGCAGAGGCCGCCACCACGGATGGCTCCGGGGCGGGTTGGCTTACCGCCGCAGGTGCTGCGCTCGGAGCACCGCCCACTGTTTCGCCCGGCTTGCCGATCAGCGCCAGCACGGTTCCCACCGAGACTGTTTCCCCTTCCGGGATGTAGATTTCCAGCACGGTTCCACCTGCCGGGGCCGGGATTTCGGTATCGACCTTGTCGCTTTCGACTTCGAGCAGCCCCTCGAATTCATCAATCGGGTCGCCGATCTGTTTTAGCCAGCGACCCACGGTTCCTTCGATCACACTTTCCCCCAACTGGGGCATCATGACCTGTGTCGCCATACTCTCTCTCCCTTGCACTTCTGTCTGCTTACGGTGCACTCGGTTCCGGTGAATCGTTCTGATAGGTGTTGATATACTCGCGGATCAAGTCCGCGTTGAAGGTATCAAAGACAGCCATGTGTCCCCAACTTGTCAGGATCAGGGGGTAGTCCATACCGGAACGCGGCATGCCGATCAGCTTGTAGCTATCGTATTCGTTGATGAGTTCCTGAATATCGCTCGTCAGCGCGCTGCATTCACTGGTGGAAAGCTGCTCGCAGTCATACCATAGGATCACATACCCATGTTCCAGATTGTGAACCAGATATTCATCGGCAATCCGATCCTGCTCCCCATAGAAGCCGGGATCAGCCCATACCGGATAGTGTTCGCCCGATGTGGGCGGATCCGAGTTGTATGGGGTATGCGACTGTCCGATTTCTACATGAAGAGGTTCCTGCGTGGGTACGTCGGTAACTTCCAGCACCGGGATTGGAGCCTCAGCAGATGGGGGTGCAACGGTGATTAATTCAGCCTGTGGCGGCACACCCAGATCGACCTCCTGCCCGGCAAACCCAAGCCAGGCCGCACCACCTGCCAGCGCGATCACAGCGCCCGCACCACACACGCAGATCAGTATCCCGGCCCCGATAGCAATCCACGCGGTGGTGGATAAGCCTTTCTTTTCCTCTACGCGATTAGGGTATGATTCCACATTCTTTATCCTGTTTATCAAATCATGTTCGGTAGCTTCCGAGAATAATATGCAAGCGGCTGTAATGCAAGAAGACTTCAATCAATAATCTCTAAAGATGAGGCTGCATTACCCGAATCATCGATCCTGCCTTCCAGGGAAAGATAGATTCGTTCCAGTCGGCTGACTGCCAGTTCGACAAAATCATCCACCTCTCCCGCCGACAAATACTCATAGGATCGTTCAAACAGTGCCTGGACCCGTTCATCAGTCCGCTGGTAGAATTCCTTGATATAACCAAGCTTGTACTGAATAGCTGACAGGGGAAGGAAGTCCAGAAACTGCATGGCAATCTCTGCGTCGAGGAAAGTTTGAAAGAACAAAGTGTCGGGATTATCACGGAGATAGATGAAATCAAGGCCATACCAATCGCGCTTGACTTCCCAGACAAAATCGGGGTCGGCTGCAAATTGATCGGGATAACGCTGTTTGGTCGGCTGGTAGATGACTTCATCCCAGAGATTATCTGTAACAAGATGTGCGAAGTATCCCAATAGAAACACACGGCGCAAGGCATCCTGTGGAGAATCTTTGAGCGCAATATGAGTCCGATAAAAAGCAAGATCATGAATGGCGTAGGGATGTTCCCCCGCAATCTTGAAATGGGTCAATGTGTCGGGCGGATCGAAAGTTTCCCATTTTTCGTCTGGCAAGTTGCAATCCGGGCCAAGATTCCCGATAGCAAACTGAACGCGATCCCAGTCGGGCCTGCGTTTCAATAGCCCTTCTGCAATCCGCAGGTGAGTGATCCATGTGGCCATAGATGACCTCCTTAAAATGTTGGTGAACTTGACAATAACGTACCTGTGCTTAGAGTTGCCCGGTGCAATCTATACAGAAAA
>JAHEME010000382.1:0-1644 GCA_024643825.1 Chloroflexota bacterium
ACCGGAGAGGGGCGACAAATAGCCTCAACTCGTTTGTGGATTCTACTGACTATCGGAGTCTGAAATGTCAGGCCAAGGTGAGATTATTCGGCGGTTTCGGTACTAGCCTCATGGCGGCGCATGCCGTGAGTCACATGGCGATACACATAGAAGGCCAGCCCTGCCAGGATCACGATAGCAATCGGGATATCAAACGGACGCATGATGGCGCGCAGTTCCTCCCAGTTGGCTCCAAACACGTAGCCGCCAACCGCCAGCGCACCGCACCACAGGAAGGAGCCGATGAAGCCGAGTGTCATGAAGCGCCAGAAGGGGACGCGCATCACACCGGCGGGGAAGGAAATGAAGGTGCGGACGATGGGCAGCATGCGAGATAGGAACGCCGTCCAGTCGCCCCATCGCTCATACCATTTTTCGGCTTTCGCGATGTCGTCCGTGTGAACCATGATGTACTTGCCGTAGCGTTCCACCAGCGGGCGTCCGCCCCAGTGACCGAGCCAGTAGCTGGCTGCGCTGCCCACCGTACAGCCGACGGCTCCGAACAAGCCACCGAGCAAGGCCGCCTGTATCAGTGAGCCGCCGCGATCCTGCACCAGCAGCCACCCGGCCAGCGGCATCGTCACCTCAGAGGGGATCGGAATGTTGGCGCTCTCCAGCGCCATAATAACCACTACCCCACCCCAGTCGATGACGTGAAACAGGTTGGTCAGAAATACGATGATTGCCTCTTCCCAGGCATGTGGCATACAGTCACCTCGCAGAAAATGAGGGCCGCTAGTGGCCCGATTGATCGAGAGTACATTGTGCGCGGGCTTCCCCGGTCGCGCGGCGAGTATAACAGGCCGTAGGAGGGGAGGCAACACGTAGGGAGCAATCGTCGTTGGGGAAGGAAGTTGAACCTCACCCCCGCATTGTTGCCTCGATGACGGAGTTGGATGTGGCTCCCTCGCGGGACGGTTTATGTACCGACACTGGTTGAGAGGCTACCCCACCCCCGGCCCCTCCCCGTACCGGAGAGGGGAGAAAATCAGCCTCAACACCCCCAGGCCTGTCTCGGCAAGCGACAGTTTGAGGCTGCATCAGTGGCTTGACCGGAGAGCACTTTCCCGCACGGGCACTTCCTGCGATAATGAGCGTTGAGGTGGGTGAGGGTACTGGTATGGAAAAACACGCGATCATCAAGGCGAACGGCGTCCGCACGCATGTATTCGATGAGGGCGCGGGCGATGTACTCGTGATGCTGCACGGCTGGGCGGCTACCAGCGATTCGTGGCGGTACACGTTTGACGCGCTGAAAGGGAATCATCGTGTGATTGCGCCCGACCTGCCGGGTCATGGTCGGACGGGGGGCGGCTGGCTGCCGTATGGGCTTGGATTCCTGCGGCGCTGGCTGACCGATATACTGGACGCGCTCGATGTACCCCAGGCTACGCTGCTGGGCAACTCACTGGGGGGGGCGGTATCGATTGCCTTTGCGCGCGCAAACCCGGAACGTGTCTCCCGGCTGATAGCGGTGGATGCGCTAGGCATGTCGGATCGAATTCCCTACAGCACCGCAGGCCACATGATGCGCCGCTTCCCGAACCTGATCCCCTTCGCGGTTACGCGGAAGCTCGACCCGTATCTACTGCGCTACCTCTCCGG
>JAHEME010000382.1:1654-4048 GCA_024643825.1 Chloroflexota bacterium
GGCGCAGGAAGATATTATCCTGACTATGACGCGTCTCAACCTCAAAGGTGGGGCATCGAGCCTGTGGTCGGGGCTGCGAGTCGTGCTGGCGGATTTTGCGAGGCCGCGCAAGCGCCGTCAGTTTGTGACCGATCTTCAGGAGATTCAAGTCCCGACCCTGATTGTGTGGGGCAGGCATGATGGCCTGCTGCCTGTGGCGCATGCGTTTTCGGGGCTGGCGCATCTGCACGATGGGCGGGTGTGTATTTTTGAGCATAGTGCTCACATGCCTATGATGGAAGAACCAGAGGGGTTTATCGACGTTGTGCGCGCCTTTTTGCAGGATGCGCCGCATCCAGATAAGGAGAAACAAACCTTGGAGACAACGACTCAGATCGACCGAATTAGCAGTGTGGATGAGAATGGGCTTCGCACGTTTATCGCACAGCAGGCCAGCGAAGCCGACCTGATGGACTACTGGGGCCACGAGGCCGATGATGTGCGCGAAATGGCGATGGCAGCCGAAGAGGAGCGCAAACGCGGCGACTCGCTGATTGTCATGCTGCCCGGCCTGATGGGGTCAACGCTGATTGACATCGGTGACTTCCGGCAGATTCTATGGGTGAACCCGCTGGCCTATGCGCGCGGGCATCTGAACCGCCTTGATCTGGACAGCAGCGGGAAGAAACCGGCAGAACTTGGGGTCAGCGTCGAGGCCCGCGATCTGCTGTGGGTGATCTACGCCAAGATGCTGCTGCAACTACGCAAGAAGTATGCCGTGACGACGTTCGCCTATGATTGGCGCATGGCAACCTGGGATACGGCGCTGCTGTTGAAGGAGTTCATTGATAAGCAGCTCGCCAACAGCCATTTCAAGAAGGTGACGCTGGTCGGGCACAGCCTGGGCGGGCTGCTGGCGATGGATTACCTGATCGGGGAGAAAACACGCGCGCATGCGGAAAAGGTGGTGCAGCGGGTCGTGGCGCTCGGCGCACCGTTCAAGGGCGCGCTGCTCCCTGTGACGTATCTGGCACGCGGCGCGGAGGATGATGTCAAGCTCAAGCTGATCGAGGGGATGAACGACGACAACAAGCCCCTTCAGATGCTGCGCACCTTCCCCAGCATGTACCAGATTCTACCTGCCCCCAACCACCTGTATGCGGACTGGGACCCGGTTCCCGACGAGGATATCTGGAAGGCGGAAACGTGGTCACAGCAGGGGGTTCCGATCAACCTGGAGCACCTGAAACAGGCGTATGGACATCATCAACTGTTTGCGCAGGCCGACCCACAGGTTCCGGTATTCTCCGTCGTGGGTGCGCTTTACACCACCCCCGTCGGGTTGGATGGCGATCTGCTGCGGGGCGTGTTGAAGCGGGTCGTCGAGGGCGCGGGCAGTGGGGATGGAACCGTCGCGGTTGCGTCGGCCACCTTCCGCGACCGCCCGGCGTATTATGTGCATGAGGTACACAGCGAACTGGTGATCGAGAAGACGGTCATCGAGGCGATTGGCGCGTGGGTCGAAGGGGGGGAGCCTGACTCGCTCGTGAAGCGTATTCAGGATGTGGTTCGCCGCGATGCGCCGATGCGCGGCGCGGCATTCTCGACGGATGGCGGCTTCGTGAATGCGCAGGACATCGCCGAGAAAGCGGTAAAGGATACACCGCTGAATCATGATGAGATCAGCGCCCTGTGCCGCATCCCCTGACCGCTGAGGCAATCGGGATACGCTATCTGGGTGTGGCGGGCTGGTGTTTCCAAACAGCCCGCCACACCCTGTTGATCGATCCGTACTTCACACGGATACCGCTGCGAAATGTGATCGTGGGGCGCGCACGCCCCGATCTGGACGTGATCGCTGCGCATACCCCGCCCGCCGATACGATCCTGATCACGCACCCGCATTATGATCACCTGATGGATGTGCCAGACGTTGCACGGATCACCGGGGCGCGCGTGATCGCATCCCCGCAGGGGTGCGATCTGCTGCGGGTGCTGGGCGTTCCCGAAGCGCAGATCGATACGATCTCCCCTGGCGATTGTGTCCCAATTGGCCCGTTCACCGTTGAGGTGTTTGCATCGCGCCATCGCCGCATTCTGGGGCGCATCCCATATCAGGGGCCGCTGCGGGTGGGTCTGCGACCTCCCCTGCGGGCAGGGGATTACCGGATGGACTGGCAGTTCTCGTTCCGAATCATGGTGGAGGGTGTGCGGATTCTGGTCGCAAGTGGGATTGATGAGGAGCCACCCGTCGAGGCGGAGGTGCTGCTAGTGGGTGCTGATGCGAATAGCGATCAGCTACGAGCGATTCTCGATTCGGTGCGTCCCCGGCTGGTGCTACCCAATCATTGGGATGAACTGTTCCGGCCTCTGAGCCAGCCGACGCGCCCGATGATCGTGCCGCCGCCGGGGCTG
>JAHEME010000383.1 GCA_024643825.1 Chloroflexota bacterium
GGAAGAATACCCCTGCCGTGATCTACTTCTGGTCGGAAACGTGCGCTCCGTGTAAGACAGTGCAAAGTCCAGCGCTGGCGCAGCTCACAGATCGTCTTGGCCCAGAGGGTGTGCAGGTGATCGCCATCAACGCATTGCAAGACCCGCAAATCGCCGATGAGTGGGGGGTGTTGGGTCTCCCAACCACGTTCATCATTGACCGCACAGGCCAGCCCCGCCATGTGAATCACGGAGTCATCCGGGCCGATCAGCTTCAGCAGCAGATCGCGTCCTGTGGCTGATATACTTAAGAGCATCGATAGGATAGGAATGGAACAAACATGACAATCACCCATGATGTGGCAATAGGCGCCATTGATCTGAGCCACGAAGAGATCAAACGATACAGTCGCCACTTGATCATGCCGGAAGTCGGCATGCGCGGGCAGCGCAAACTGAAGGCCGCCAGTGTGCTTCTTATCGGAACCGGGGGGCTGGGGTCGCCATTAGCGATGTACCTTGCCGCCGCCGGGGTGGGGCGCATCGGCCTCGTGGACTACGATATCGTTGATCTCTCCAATCTCCAGCGCCAGGTGATCCATGGAACCAAGGACATCGGTCGCTCCAAGCTGGAAAGCGCAGCCGAGACCATTCACGACATCAACCCGCATGTACAGATTGATACCTATGCCACGCCACTGACCTCGGAAAACGCGCTGGAAATCCTCGCCCCCTATGACGTAATCGTCGATGGCACGGATAATTTTCCCACGCGTTATCTGGTTAACGACGCCTGTGTGATCCTCGGCAAGCCGAACATCTACGGCAGCATCTTCCGCTTTGAAGGGCAGGCCACCGTCTTCGATGCCCGTACCGGGCCATGCTATCGCTGCCTCTTCCCGGAGCCGCCCCCGCCGGGACTCGTGCCAAGCTGCGCCGAAGGCGGCGTCCTGGGCATCCTTCCCGGAACCATCGGCGCGATCCAGGCCACCGAAACCATCAAAGTCATTCTGGGCATTGGCGATAGCCTTCAGGGACGGCTGTTGCTCTACGATGCACTGAACATGACCTTCGATTTCGTGAAGCTGCGTAAGAATCCGAAATGCCCGGTATGCAGTGAAAACCCAACTCTCACAGAGTTGATCGACTATGAGCAGTTCTGCGGCGCTCCTGCTCACGATCACAGTGCCTTTACCAGCGAGGCGGAGGGCACAGTTCCCGCCATCACCGTCAAGGAAGTCGCTGACAGGCTCGCCAGCCACGATGATTTCATCCTCCTCGATGTGCGTGATCCGCATGAATGGGAGATCGTGGACATCACCTCTGCCACCCATCACATCCCCAAGGGGCAGATTTTGGAGCACCTCGGCGAACTCGACACCGCTCACGAGATCGTGGTTTATTGCAAGACCGGAGGGCGCAGCGCCGATGTCGTCAAGACGCTCCGCGAACACGGCTACTCCCGCGTTACGAACATGGCAGGCGGCATCAACGCCTGGGCCACGAAGGTTGACACCTCTCTACCAACCTACTAATTCCCCGGTAGTTCCTCAGCGGAGGCAGGCTCAGTTTCCAAGCCTGCCTCCGATTCCACTTGTGGACTCCCTGATCGTCCGTTGGTAGAGTTATTCCCATTCCATCTCTGACCCGGATAGGCCGATCCCGTTCATGCACTCCCATCCCAGTAGAAACGATTCGTTCTGGCCCGCAGTAATTGTGATTCTGCTGCTCGGTTTGGCTCTGCGCCTGATCCAGAACATGACCATGCCCCTATTTCTCGATGAGGGGCTGCACATTCTTCGCGCCCAGCGTGGAGCCGAAGGCCAATTGTTCTTCTGGAACATCCGCAAGTGGCTGTATCCAGCCTTCCTGACCCTCCTCCGTCCATTGGGGCCAGAAGGCCCCTGGTTGTCCCGATCACTATCGGCTCTCTTTGGTGTGTTCACAACGGGAATCGCCATATCCTTGGGCCGACGCTTTGGCGGAACCCGTGCGGCATTGGGAGCAGGCTTGATCTATGCCGTGCTCCCTCTCGCCGTCTTTCATGAACGTCAGGCCCTCGCCGATCCCTTTCTTGCGATGCTCGATGGCCTCGTCATCATTCTCTCGGTCTGGTTGGCAACCCGCCCACGCTGGTGGCACGCCCCCCTGCTGGGTATTTCCTTTGCAGCGGCCTATTTGACCAAAATCTCTGCGCTACCCTATGTCTCAATCCCCATACTGTCCGTTATCCTGCTTGCCCGGAACAAAGCACGCCTCCATACCCTGATCATCGCTCTGACCGGGATTGCCCTTGCCGCTGCCATCATCGCCTTCACCTACAATTACGTCCTGAGCCATGGCGGCATCACCGACTCCCCACTGGATGTCACCCTCTCTCGATTTTCCGAGCTTGCCGGGGGGGAAGATGCCGCCAGAGGTACGGGGATACCGGCCAGTGAGAGGCTGGCACAGGGGCTGACCTTCGCCACCGGGATTGTGCCAAATTACATTGGCTGGGGCGTCGCCTTGCTGGTGATAGCCACAGTGCTGGGGGCTTTTGCAGGCGATCACCGATCCGAAACAACCTTCCTTCTGTTTCCTGCTATTGTGTTTGCCGTTGGCCCGATGGTCGCCAGCCGCCCCCTGGACGCTTCACGCTACTTTGTGCCCAATGCCCTGCCCCTCGCCGTATTCGCCGGGCTGGGATTACAGAGCTTTACCCGTCGCATCGTCGATCAGCGATCTCGTTTCTGGGTATCTGCCGGGGCACTGCTGGTGATCCTCGCTCCGGCCCTCTGGTTCGACCTCACCCTGATCACAAACCCCATTGCTGCCCCTCTGACGAAGATCGACCACAGCGAATACTTTCAGAATTCCCCGGCGGGCGGCCCGTATGCCGAAGCCATGCCCGATCTCGCCGCCCTCTGGCAAGTCGCACCCGCCACGCATCTCGATATCCTCTCTCCCTCCGGGGGGGTCTGGATTCCCGCCTATCTCGGCCCCAGAGTCGGCGAAGTCTCTTCGGATTCCTCAGAAAGCGGCCCCCTCTCACGCTGGCTCGCGCAGGGGGATCGCGTGTTTCTTCTTGATGACAGCGCCGGAGGCCGCGCTCCCAGCATGCGGCCAGAGATAAGCGCGACCCCATTCGGAACCTACACCGATGGCTTTCGCACAGTGACGCTGTGGGAAGTAACAGGCGCGTCCGGCACGCTCGCCGACTCGATCTACTCGCAACAGGTTCCGCCTCCTGACCGAATCAGCAGCGATTACCAGGCACTCGCGGCTGCTCTTCGCCCCCTCCCGCCGGATCGTCGAATTGTGATCTTCCCTGCCGAGTTCGCCCAGGAATTGAGCCAGGGCACGGATCGAACGGTAGAGGGACTTCGGGTAAGCCAGTGGCCCCCGACGCAGGAAGCAGCCGCGCGAGCCTTTGAGCAGCTGCATCTGGGAACAGATGGGCAGGTTTTCGACGTCGTACTGGTAGACGAAACCACCACCGATCCCCGGCGTATTCTGCTATCCGCACTTCAGGCACACTATTATTACCTTGCAGACATGTGGTTCGGTCTGCTCCATCAAGCGATTTATGTGACAGGACCTATCGACCTACCGTTGGCTTCTGTCGATGCCCACTTTGAAGGCGACATTCAGCTAACATCCGGTGCGCTGATCGACGAATCGCCCGTCGTTGGTGATGATCTTCGCATCGTGCTCACATGGCGCACTCCCGTGCCCATTCGCGATTCGTTCAACATCTTTGTGCATATCGTCGATAACTCAGGTGCTCTGGTCGCTCAATATGATGGGGTTCCCGCCGCTGGCCTGCGCCCTATGCCTACCTGGGAGTCAGGGGAAATAGTGACAGATCGGATCGCTGTGTCCCTTCCATCCGATCTGCCACCGGGTCAGTACACCATCCGCGTGGGGATATACAACCCGGCAAGCCAGTTGCGCTTGCCGGTGATCTCCGCCGCCGAGTCTGGGGGCGATTATGTGGTTGTCTGGCACTTCCGATTGGAAGCCGCTAATCAGTAGTTTCTATTCCAGATACCCCAGACTTCGCAGCCGTTCTTCGATCTCGG
>JAHEME010000384.1:0-2419 GCA_024643825.1 Chloroflexota bacterium
GGCAAAGTCATAAAATCTGGGTTAAGGGGCTAGACACCATTGCGCGTAGGATTCGTTACAGGAGAATATCCCCCAATGCAGGGAGGCGTGGGCGCGTTCACCCGCGAAGTTGGTCGCGCGATGGTCAGAAGCGGGCACGAGGTATCTGTGTTTACGCGGGAGCAGGTTGGTAATACCCAGCCAGATAGCATCATGATCTCCCCACAAGTCAATGGACGTTGGGGATGGAGAACAAATTCTCTAATCAAGAGATGGGCACAACAGAACAAACTGGAAGTACTCAACATTCAGTTTCAGACAGCCGCTTTTGACCTGCACCCATCAGTCCATTGGCTCCCATCGCAGGAAACGCGAATTCCATCCATAGTTACCTTTCACGATCTTCGTGTCCCGTACCTGTTCCCGAAAGCAGGCAGGCTGCGCGAGCGAATCGTGCGGAAACTTGCCTCAACTGCGCGAGGAGTGATCGCCACAGATCGGGCTGATGGTGCTGTTCTATCCGAGCAATGGCGGATTCCGCATGTGTGTTGGATTCCGATTGGGAGTAACGTCAGTACATTGCTGCCTGATGGCTACAATCGTGCGGCATACCGCCGTGACCTGGGGTTTCATGAAGACGACTTGATGATCAGTTATTTTGGATTTCTGAATGAGAGCAAGGGCGCTCTGATTCTAATAGAAGCATTAGCTCGTCTGATTCAGGATCATATACCCGCCCGGTTGATCATGATTGGCGGACGACTTGGTGCAAGCGACACAACAAACATTGCCTACGGGGATCGCGTCGACAATGTAATCAGCAAACACGGTCTTTCGGAGCATATCCATTGGACTGGCTTCGTCGATGACCAGGCGGTAAGTGCAGCATTCTTCAGCAGCGATGTGACCGCCCTACCCTATCTCGACGGAGTTTCGCTCCGAAGAGGAACTTTGATGGCGGCACTAGCTCACGGTCGCGCTATCGTAACGACAACTCCATCTACTATTATCCCTGAGCTAGAGGGAGCTATTGAAACCGTGAGACCTGGCGATTCCAACGCCCTTGCGGCAGGTCTCAAAATGCTGTGGCAAGATGAACAAAGACGGCGGCAGTTAGAAATTGCTGCTAAAAATGTTGCTTCTATTTTCACATGGGACTCAATCGCGTCTAAAACGATTGAATTCTTTGAGCAGGTGATTTCTTGAAATTTCTTCAGCAATCTAACGACATCCAGCGAAAATTGCTACTAGGGCTGTTGACAGCATTCGCTTTATTAGCAACAACTTATAGCGTCACTACACCACTCTTTGAGATGTCAGATGAAATCTGGCACTACCCGATGGTCAAGACGCTCGCAGATGGCAACAGCCTTCCTATTCAAGACCCTGCCAATCCTGGCCCCTGGAAGCAGGAAGGAAGCCAACCCCCTCTTTACTATGCTTTTTCTGCTGCTATGACATCCTGGATTGACACATCAGATCTGGATGAGGTACTGCTCCCAAATCCGCATGTGGACAACGGGGTAATTACCCCCGACGGTAACAATAACCTGGTCGTTCACAATACCGCGCGGGAAATATGGCCATGGCAAGGAGCTGTACTCGCTGTACACATCGCCCGGCTCCTGTCGGTGCTATTTGGAACCATTGCTGTTTACTTCACATACCGAATTGGGCAAGCAGTCTTTCCAGAAACGCAGTGGTTGGCCCTTGCTGGGGCCGCGGCCGTGGCTTTTACTCCTATGTTCGCCTTTATCAGCGGCGCAGTAAACAATGACAGCCTTGCCACCGTGCTTGCCTCTAGTAGCCTTTGGCTGATGATGAGGATTATCCAGGAAGCTGACGAGCAGAGAAACACCTGGCGATGGTCTGCTGCGCTAGGAGTGATCCTGGGTCTCGCCGCTTTAACAAAGACAAGCACCCTCGGCCTTTTTGGTCTGGCGGGTCTGGTGACTGCTTATTCAGCATGGAGAGTGCGATCCTGGAAGCGGCTCTTCACAGAAGGCCCAATGATCCTCGCATTGGCCTTTGCTGTTGCAGGTTGGTGGTACCTGCGCAATCTAAGGCTCTATGGTGACTTACTCGGACTCAATACATTTATCACGATTCTAGGTCAGCGCGCCCGCCCCGCATCTTTGATTCAACTCTGGGGCGAGCGCAACGGATTCATGCAGAGCTACTGGGGTTTGTTCGGCGGCGTCAACGTGCCGATGCCTGGAATCGTGTATGCAATCTTGAATTTTCTGGCGATATTGAGTGTTCTTGGAACCCTCGTAACTCTTGCACTGAAATTCCGACAGCACGGAATGGATCTCAAGCGGTGGATGCCCACTATCCTATCTCTTTTCTGGATTGCTGGTGTCGTTCTCCCCCTGGCCTTAAGCTGGGCAAGAATCACATGGTCATCACAGGGGCGGCTCGTATTCTCCGCTATCAGTTG
>JAHEME010000384.1:2429-4034 GCA_024643825.1 Chloroflexota bacterium
GTGCGCCCCTGCCGCAGCGATGGGGAAAACTCGTCGCAGCCTCAGTTTCAGTTGGCATGGCAGTAATCACAGCCATAGCTCCGCTAACATGGATTCCTTCCCACTACGCCTATCCCTTATTTACGCATCAGCAAACTAATGAGGGGATCGAATTCGCCCCATTTGGGTCAACTCAACCGGCTCTTCGTCTCGTATCATTTGATGTGAATCCTAGTGAGCTTACGCCCGGCGAGGCCGTAGAAGTAACGCTTCAATGGGAGAGTATTGCTCCGATGGATCGAGATTGGAGTGTCTTCGTCCACTTGACCGACAGTGCTGGACTGCCCGTAGGTCAACGCGATATGTATCCAGGCCAGGGCTTGATTGCCACCAGTCAATTAGCTCCTGGCTTGCACTGGACTGAGCATCTAATCATTCCGGTGAGTCCATCGGCATATTCACCAGAAGTAGCAACAATCACGATGGGACTTTATGACCACTCATGTATTGACAAATGCCCCCCCATGACGATCTCTTCCGGAGGAACGGAAGCAACCCTGAGTCAGGTGGAGATTCACTCTCTCTCGAATAGCCAGGCAGTCCCAAATCCTATCACTTTCAGTTTTGAAAACGAGCTTGCTCTCGCTGGCTATTCGCTGGATCCTCGATCCGTTAAAGCCGGGGAACAGATTGTCCTTATGCTGTACTGGCAGGGTTTGCAGGCCATGTCGCGCAACTACACTGTATCCGTGCAAATTCTTGGCCTTGCCAATACGAAAGTCGGTCAGGAAGATAGCTGGCCTAACAACGGAAATTCTCCAACATCAACCTGGGTCCCGGGGAAAATCATTGAAGATGAAATTTCAATCCTTGTGAGTTCGGATGCACGCCCCGGAATCTACGATATACAGATTGTCGTATACTGGGTGGATGATGCCGAAGAAATTCATCGCCTGCAACGTGTTACTGATGATGGACGTCGGGTGGATGATTTTGTTATCCTGACGAATCTGCGAGTTACTCACTGATGATACCTGTACTGTATCAGGATCGGTATCTGCAATGGGGAATCATCCTCGTATTCGCAGTACTTGCTACCATTTATAGCGTCGTAACCCCGGTATTTGAAGCCTCAGATGAAATCTATCACTACCCAGTCATCGACCATCTCACCTCATCGGGAGAACTCCCTATCCAACGGCCTGGCACAGCAACTCTCTGGCAACAAGAGGGGAGTCAACCGCCGCTCTATTATGTTCTTGGGGCGATTCTAACAAACTGGATTGACAGCAGCGATCTCGAAAAAGTCCTCTGGCACAACCCGCACGCCAAACTTGGGATTCCGCTGGATCCAGATAACAAAAATCTAATCATCCATACTGAGGCTGAGGATTTCCCATGGCGAGGAACTGTGCTCGCCGTCCACCTGATTCGGCTCTTCAGCGTCTTGTTGGGAGCAATCTCGGTCGGGCTAACCTATTTGATTGCAAAGGAAGCAGTTCCAGAGAACCGCTGGGCTCCACTACTCGCCGCCTCCCTGACTGCTTTTAATCCTATGTTCCTCTTCATCACTGGTTCAGTGAATAACGACAACCTGACAGTGACCCTGAGTTCCCTGGTCATCTT
>JAHEME010000385.1 GCA_024643825.1 Chloroflexota bacterium
TGAAGTGATGCAAGAGAGCGCACAGGCAGCCATGAGCTACACGCGATCTCGCGGCAATGACCTCGGTATTGATGCGGATACCTTCGAGAACACAGATGTGCATATCCATCTACCAGAAGGCGCGATTCCTAAAGATGGGCCGTCAGCAGGCATCACCCTGGCGACTGCGTTGCTTTCTGCTTTTACAGGTAGAGCCATTCGTAAAGACCTCGTCATGACCGGGGAAATCACGCTGCGGGGCCGAGTCTTGCCCGTAGGGGGTATCAAAGAAAAGGTGCTTGCTGCGTACCGGGTTGGAATTCTCAATGTGATCATTCCGTCTAAGAACAAACCTGATCTGGCGGAAGTTCCACAGAAAGCACGGAAGCAACTAAATTTCATTCTAGTTGATCACATGGATGAGGTGCTCGAAACGGCACTGCTCCCGGCAGCATCGCGATCTAGATCGAAATCCCGGCGTAAGCCAACCGCCAAAGAACGAACAATCGCCGTGAAAAACCCGGAGGGTAGTCGAGGGAAACAGCCTCCTGTATCTCCAAGACCCACGGCTTAGAGCAATTCTACGATTGAGAGGGGCGCTTGACGGATCTGATCACTCACCGGATCGAAATCTCATCGAACGGGAACACAATCCCTGGTTATCTAGCGCATCCTACCTATGCAGGCCCGCATCGAGGGGTTGTGCTTATTCAAGAGTGGTGGGGGCTGGTTCCGCACATTGAGGAAGTCGCACGGCGGTTTGCCCGATCAGGCTTCGTGGCTCTTGCACCAGACCTGTATCACGGGGAAAAGTCCGAAGAACCGGATGAAGCACGCAAACTTGCCATGACCCTTGACCGAGATCGCGCCATCCAGGAGATCATCGCTGCGGCGCAATATCTCAAAGAGATGGATCAGGTCGCGCCCAAGTGGATGGGTTTAGTAGGCTGGTGCATGGGAGGCGGGCTGGCTCTGAGCACGACTGCCTACAGCGCAGATTTTGCAGCCGTAGTTGCCTTCTATGGACGGCCACTTGGCCCGTTTGATGTTCCAAAGATTCAGGCTCCGATCCTGGGCCTTTACGCCGAACATGATCACGGCATCTCGGTTGAGGATGTTCGGAAGTTTGAGGAGCAGCTTGAAGAGTATCGGCTCCCGCATGAGATCGTCATTTATCCCGGCACGCAGCACGCATTTTTCAATGATTCACGCCCCGAGGCCTATGATGACGATGCGGCGCGCGATGCGTGGGATCGAACGCTTTCCTGGCTGCGACAGTACCTGGGCTAACAAAACGTCAGTAGATAGTAACCGAAAGGGAGATGAAGCAAGTCCCATGAACCGTAGTATTATCTTAACGGGATGCATGCTGATACTTGCCGCAATCGCATGCAATGCACCGCAACCGATAGGCCCCGTCACTGGAATTCCGGATACGGCCCCAGCAACAGCCGTTCCGTCTTCTGCTGCGACGACTGATTCAACACTACAAGTTGCCGCGGCAGCAACAGACTCCAGTGCGGAGAATTCGAGTTCAGGAAACTCGCTTCCCCTGCCACTCTACCTGCTTGGTGTTGACAACCAGATCTGGCGTGTGGAGCCTGACGGAGAGACGACATCTCAGATCACCTTTGAGCCACTGCCCGTTACTGAGTTTTCGGTGAGTGCTGATGGTCTCCAGATCGCGTATGTCACAAACAACTCTCTCTATACAGTGGATTCCGCTGGTGCAGGGCGAGCACTGATTGTACAAGGGCCACCCCCTGCCGCTGAAGATGATTACGCAGGTCGCATCAATAGTTCGTTAGGATCAATCTACTGGGCTCCATCCGGGCAGCAAATTACCTATGGACTTGGTGGAATCAATATCTATGACATCATCAACGGGACATCGACTTCTCTGATACAGAGTGATCCTTACCCTGATCCAAATGATCCGAATCCGCCCGCTGGCCCTATCCGATTCTTTTCTGCGGGTGCATTCTCCCCGGATGGGAAGCGCGTGCTTGCCCCATTTGGCTATTTTCCAGAAGCGGGCGGAGAGGGCGTGATCGATCTTGAAAGCGGCAGCTTGACGGAGATCACGAATCCTGACGGGATTGTGTGCTGTTCTTTATCGTGGTCGCAGGATAGCGCCAGCCTATACTTCGCAAATCCGCTGCCGGGCATGATCCCCGCAGGTCTGTGGCGAGCCGATGCTGCCTCCGGGCAAACCGTGACGCTCGTCAATGGCGGCACGGAAGGGAATTTTCAGATGTTTGACTTTCCACAACAAGGTACAGACGGCGATCTTTACTATTTCTACGGAACCTCTGCCACCTACCCAGAGTCGAATCCGGTGCTTACCATGACGAAATCCGCAGCAGATGGCATCACCAATCGCATATCCCTCCGCACTGACTCGCATCGTGTAGCCTCAGTATTGTGGGCAACAGATGCCAGTGGTGCCGTCATCCTCAACTTCGATTCGATGGAGCAAGGGACGTTCCTGCTTCGCGGGGAACTGACATGGCTGCCTTCGGATGGAAGCGCTCCGTTTGTGCTTCCCCTCCCTGGGTCACAGCCTCACTGGGGTAGATAATCCTCACAATTAACCAGATCCCCTGGCATAAGTGCTGCGAGGGGATTTTTTGATTCTGCATCTTTGGAGAACCGCTTTGGAATTGGTTAAACTAAGGTGTTGTATTTTGGCTTCTGGAGAACGTCTCGTATGTCATTCAGCATAGGCCGCTGGATTCTGCTTCTCGCCATCACACTGGTGGATACGGCTGCCGTCGGTCAGGGATTTGTTTCTCCGATCCACCAGACCGATGTATCACGAGTTGAGATTCTTCGCCCTGCCTCTTCTGAGGTGCTTTCAGGCACTGTCCAGATCATTGGCACAGCCGTCGATCTGGATTTTAAGCATTACGAAATAGCCTGGGCATTTGACCCGGCGATCAATGACCTCTGGCATGATATCCAAACACCCGTATCGCAGCAGGTTCGGGATGGAGTTCTTGCTGTATGGGACACAACCCCGTTGCCAGATGGTCTGTATCTACTGCGTCTGCGGCTGGTGCGAAATGACGACAGCTTTCTTGAGACCCAGATACGGGTGCAGATCGTTAACGCAACTGCGACCCCAATCCCAACAGAAGTGCCGACGGCTACGATTACTCCGCTGCCCGGCCCGCCAACTACAGGGCCGTCGCCAACACCGCTGATCCAGCAGCCCCCCACACGAACACCACGCCCATCGCAAACACCGGGAGGGCCAACGGCAACTCCTGCGCCTGCGATTCTCGAAGACTCCCCTTTCCAGCCGCAGCGACTTCAAGCGGCTGCCTGTACCGGGGTTTGGGGCACGGCGGGGATATTCCTGTTGCTTGGCGTTTACGGCATGATTCGCGCCGCTATACGTGGGCAACTGCGCGCACGGTTGTGGAGCTTCCGGCGTGAGGTGATAAACCCTTTGTACCAACGAGGAAGACGCAAAACGGAACGGGATGATAATTTAAGATGACGGAACGCTGCCTTGTTATAGGGCTGGGGAATCCCGATCGCGAATATGCACGCAATCGACACAATGTTGGCTTTCAGATCGTGGATCATCTTGCCACCCGGCACGGACTGACTTTCTCTCGCAGGCAGTCAAATGCCTCTATTGCAACCGGGACGATCCAGGGACGTGCGATGCTCCTTGTCAAGCCAATGCTATATATGAACCGAAGTGGAGGGCCTGTTAAATCCCTCCTGAAGTTCTACAAAGTGAGTCTGGATCACATCCTGATTATATTTGATGATATGGACCTGCCGATTGGCACGATTCGAATCAAACCGGAAGGCGGTTCCAGCGGGCAAAATGGCATGAAAGATATTATCCAGCACATTGGCGGGCGCGAATTCCCTCGTATGCGCATTGGAATCGACCGCCCACCGGGGAGAATGGATCCTGTTGCCTACGTACTGCAAGACTTCAGCAGCGATCAGATGCTCATCATGCAGGAGGTATACGAGAGGGCAGCAGACGGCATTGAGAGTTGGCTGCGCGATGGGATCACTCTTGCCATG